>JALXDT010000060.1 GCA_027070475.1 Candidatus Aminicenantota bacterium
AATTATATTGATAAGGAGGTTTAAAATGGAATACAAACCTATCACCCCTCCCACAGGGACAAAAATAAGTGCAAAGAGCTGGCTTACAGAAGCTCCTATGAGGATGATTATGCACAATGTTTCTCCAGATGTGGCTGAAAAACCGGAGGAATTAATTGTTTACGGAGGTACCGGAAAAGCTGCAAGAAATTGGGAAAGCTTTTATAAAATCATAGATACTTTAAAAGAGCTTGAGATTGACGAAACATTACTTGTTCAATCTGGTAAACCGGTTGGCGTATTTAAAACCCATGAAGATGCACCGAGGGTTTTAATAGCAAATTCAAACCTTGTACCCCGATGGGCTACATGGGATGAATTCAGAAGGCTTGAAGCAATGGGGCTAATTATGTATGGACAGATGACAGCAGGCTCCTGGATTTACATCGGAACTCAGGGAATTTTGCAGGGAACCTATGAAACACTTGCGGCTCTTGCTGAAAAACATTATGGAGGTAGTTTAAAAGGCACCCTTACCTTAACAGCTGGTCTCGGAGGTATGGGCGGTGCTCAACCTCTGGCAGTTACAATGAATGAAGGGGTTGCCATTGTTGTTGAAGTTGACCCTGATAGAATAAAAAGGAGAATAGAAACTGCCTACCTTGATAAAATGACTGATAATCTTGATGAAGCTTTGAAATGGGCAATGGAAGCTAAGAAAAAGGGAGAGGCTCTGTCAATCGGACTTTTGGGAAATGCAGCTGATGTTTTTCCTGAATTTGTTAAGAGAGGAATAATTCCTGAGGTTGTAACAGATCAGACATCAGCTCACGATGAGCTAAATGGTTATGTGCCCGCCGGTATTTCCTATGAAGAGGCTTTGAGATTAAGAAAGGAAAATCCCGAAAAGTATATAAAGATGAGCTATGAGTCCATGGCAAAGCATATGGAAGCAATGCTTGAACTTCAGAAAGCAGGTTCCGTAGCATTTGATTATGGAAACAATATAAGGGGCCAGGCTTTTAAGGCCGGAGTAAAAGATGCTTTTAATATTAAAGGTTTTGTTCCTCTTTACATAAGACCATTATTCTGTGAAGGAAAGGGCCCTTTCAGATGGGTTGCACTTTCGGGAAACCCGGAGGATATCTATAAAACAGATAAAGCTGTTCTTGAGCTTTTCCCTGAAAAAGAGCATTTGAGAAGATGGATTACAATGGCCCAGAAAAAGGTAAAATTTCAAGGTTTACCTTCAAGAATTTGCTGGCTTGGTTATGGTGAAAGAGCTAAATTCGGTGAGAGAATAAATCAAATGGTTAAAAAGGGTGAAATTTCCGCACCTATTGTGATCGGAAGAGATCATCTTGATACCGGCTCTGTTGCATCACCAAACAGAGAAACAGAGGGTATGAAGGATGGTTCGGATGCAATTGCTGATTGGCCGATACTGAATGCCCTTTTAAATGCTGTTTCCGGAGCAACATGGGTATCCTTTCATCATGGAGGAGGCGTCGGAATAGGCTATTCTCTCCACGCCGGTATGGTAATTGTTGCTGATGGAACAGATAAAGCATCAAAGAGACTCCAAAGGGTTCTGACAAATGATCCGGGTATAGGAGTTGCAAGACATGTTGATGCAGGTTATGATGAAGCTATAAAAACAGCAAAAGAGAAAGGGATAAAAATTCCGTTTTTAAAATAATAGTTAAGGCATAGAATAAAGGCAACCACAGTAGTGCTGTCTGTACATTTTAAGATATTTGCTAATTCTGACGCTATATAAATAGCCATTCTGTTTTTTAAAGTTTTCCTCTAAAAAGCTAACACCAGTCTTTTTCTCCAAATTTTTCCCTATGCGGTTTATTATAGTGTGTTTCATATGCGGAGAGATTGTTAATGTTGTTGTAAAGTATTCAAGTCCAAGTTCTTTTGCTTTAAGGGCAGTCTCTTTAAGCCTTAAAGCATAGCATATATAGCATCTCCTTCCCCCTTCTGGCTCATCTTTTAGTTTTTCTGTCTTTTTAAACCATCTTTCAGAATCATAATTCCCTTTTATCAATTTAAAATCAAAAAACTCAGCCAACTTTTCCATCTCCCGGTATCTTTTTTCATACTCCTCTTTCGGATAAATATTGGGATTATAGTAGTAGGCAATAACATCCATTTTGTAAAAATATTTTAATTTAAAAACAACATAGGAAGAACATGGAGCGCAACAGGTATGGAGAAGTATTTTCCCCCCTGTTACAGAAGGTTTTCCTTTGAATCCTTGAAATTCTATTGCCTCTTTTATCTCTTCAAATCTATCCATCTAAAAGGAATTTTCCCAAATCTTCAAAAGATAGATTTTTTTCTTTTAAAAAATTTTTAAATTCAATGTATTCTTTTATTATTTTTTTATGATCAAAGGCAATATTTAAGTTTTCTATTTCCTTGGGAGAAAACCACATGGCTCTTTTTGCATCATCCATACCTTGAGCTATTCCTTTACCTTTTGCCACAAAAACTTTGGTTATTGTATGATATCTTTTATCTCTTTCAGGATCAGAGTAAGATTTGAATTGGGAGATAAGAGTAATATCAAGATTTGTTTCCTCTTTTCCCTCCCTTATTGCCGCATGCTCAAGGCTTTCCCCATAGTCAACGAAACCTCCCGGAAGAGCCCAACCATAAGGCTCATTTTTTCTTTCTATTAAAAGTATTTCTCCCTTTTTATTTTCAATTATAAGGTCAACAGTTGGTGCGGGATTTTTATATTCTTTCATTCTGTTTTGCCTGTTACAACCTTTCCCTTTGAATAATCAAGAGATGAACCCAATGCACTGTGGGGAATAAGGTAAACTATTGCCATAATAATAAAAACACCTATTACCCATTTTCTTGCTTTCATCTTATCCTTTAAAACAATAATTAAAGCTATCAACCATCCGATAAGAGCGATTAATGTTTTATTATCTGTTAGATCATAACCAAATGGGATTCCCGTCCAGTATGCACCAAAGGCAAATTTTTGGACAATGGGACCTAAGATTGCTCCTCCTATGAAGAGGGAGGAAAAGGTTAAAATAACATACTTTTTTAAAACAACAGGCTCCTTTTTAAAGGCTTCAAAGAATGCCCTGATTGAAAATAGCAATGAAATAAACATAAAAAAGACATGAGGAATTAATATATACGCTGGAACCGCTCCTTTGTACCTTAAAACAATGCTTTTATTCTTATGCGTTATTGTATCTTCTTTTCCCTCTCTGATTATCTTAATAAAATAATCCACCTTTCCTGCCGGAGGTTGGGTGGGTAAGTATGCAACAAGCTTTTTTCCATCTCTTTCAAATTCAATCTCAGTCCATTGGTCATTTGTATTGTGTCTTTTATAGTAAAGATAGGCATTATCTATTAAACCCTTATCTTCAATATAGATCGGACAATCCTCTCCACTATTATGTGATCTTGGAAGTTTATACTTGATGGTCTGTCCTTTTATGCTTATCTTTCCCTTGACAGGATAGGTCGGACCTGTCATTTTTTGATAAACAGCAAAAAATAAAGTTAACAAAACAACCAAAGTCCAGAGTATGATTTTTTTAATCAAATTTCCCCTCCATAATTTTTTTTAAATCCAAGCCATTTTTTATGAAAAATTCATTTATAAAGCCTAAAAATCTATTAAAATCTTTTTTTTCTAAAACAACACCCAAAACATCCTTTTTACCCCCTCCGAAAAATCCTTTTTCCTTCACCTCTTTTACGAGTGAGGAGAGGTCCTCTGCAGTGGTTCTTAAATAAAAATTATAAAAATTTTCTCTTTCTCCCAAAACAACACTGAATTTTTCGGGGTTTTCCTTGTATTTAAGTCTGCACAAATCAGAAATAATGTAATATGGGCTTTTTGTATGAAGGTACTCAAGTTTCCCATAGTTTTTAAACTTTTTAAACTCCTCTTCCTTGGCTTTTTCAACCTCATCAATAATTGAAGTGAATCTCTTCTCTTTTATTATCTGGATCGGAGGATTATCCAGTAAAAAGCTTATAACATTGTAGATTTTCTCTCTATCTCCGGTTTTGTATTGAAAATCAATTGTCGAAACAAAAAGTTTAAAATCATTAAAATCTATTTTATTGGTATTTAAAAAGGTTTTTAGGTTTTTCATAAGAGGATCATCCTCTTTTAACTTGAAACCAACATCCCCCCAGATTCCGCTCCAGAATAATATATCTTCCGAAAGATTAAACTCTTCCCTTATAACGGTTGTGCAGGAGGGATAATCCATGGACTTTGCTCCTGTTAATATCGGATTTTTAATCTTTATTCCCTCAATAAGTTTTCCCGAATGATGGTCATAAACCTGAAAATCGGAAATTCTGTTCAAAAATTTAAGGTCAGTTTCGGGAAGACTCATATCCACAAGATATATTTTTTCCGCACCTAAGTTTTTTATATGGTTTTTATCATCTTCTGATAGAAAGTAGTTCCCTGCGGGAGGTGTAAAATAGTTAAACTTTTTTCCTAAAACCTTTGTTAGTAAAACAGCTGATGCAATTCCATCAGCATCCCAGTGATGTATTATCAAATCCATTATTCAACAAAGGGATTATCAAAAGATACTATAACCTTTGAAACCTCAGGCCTCATCTGGTCTTCGGGAGGTTGTTTACCTTCTGTTATCATCTTTCTCATAACCTTACCAGCAAAATTAATATGATGCTCAGGGCCATGGGGGCAGGTTTTATCGCTGGCTATTGCTCTGCATTTTTTACAATAAAAGAAAGCTCTGAAAATCACTGGTTCTATCTCAAGGTCAGGAAATTCTTTGAAAATTTCATGGGCAGCATAGGGATGATAGTAATCCCCGACTCCTGCATGGTCTCTTCCGACTATAAAATGTGTACATCCGAAATTTTTTCTTACTATTGCATGGTGTATTGCCTCTCTGGGGCCTGCATATCTCATCTCTGTGGGCAAGATTGAAAGGAATATTCTATCCTTGGGAAAATAGTTTTCCTTTAAAGCTTCATATGCTTTTAAGATAACCTCATCCTTAAAATCTCCCTTTTTCTTTTTCCCGATTATGGGATTTATGAATAATCCGTCAACAACAGTTAAAGCTGCTTTCTGAACAAACTCATGCCCTAAGTGGGGAACATTTCTTGTCTGAAAACCAACTATCTTTTCCCATCCTCTCTTTTCAAACTCTGCTCTTGTCTCTTCAGGACTGAGATCATATTCAGGAAATTTTGAAGGGGGAGCTTCAATAAGTGTAATCTTACCTCCCACTGCATAATCTTTCAGTTCCATGGTTCTTGCAACACCCGGATGCTCAGGGTCAAGAGTCCCGTAAACCTTTTCCGCTATAAGCTCTTTCGGGATTTTATAAATATCCTCTATCTCAAGTAGAGCGATTCTTTTATTATTTAGAGTGAGAAAAATTTTATCTCCCTTTATTTTGTTTTTCTCTTCCTCTGAAACATCAAGCAAGATAGGAATAGTCCATGCAATTCCAGAAGGAAGTCTCATCGTGTTTGCAACAGATAAAGCTTCTTTTTCTGTTAAAAAGCCTTCAAGGGGAGAAAAAAGCCCATTGGAAATATTTTTAATTTCCTGAGAATGCTCTTTTGAGATTTCAAGCTCAAAGCCCTCTTCTCTTAAAAGCCTTTCTTTTTCCTCTCCTTCTGCTATTCTCTTAATTAATTTTCCTCCGTGTGGTTTTATCATATTTTTGCTCCTTAGGTAAATTTTGTATCAAATTATACTATTAAACTTCTCTGTTTTCAAACAAACTCCAGAGTCACCTCCCCAGCACCATTTTTTTATAATTTAACACTCTTTGGTGAAAAGTTCTTATCACATTATTTTTTATTTAAACATTTATTCATTTACTGTTGGAAAGATAGCGGGAATGTATTGAAGTTGTTAGCTTATTAATTTTTTTATTAAATACAAATAACTGTAGGGGCAATTCATGAATTGCCCCTACAATATTTATTGTACCGATTCACTATTCACCAGTTCATTATCTTACTATATCAAGCTCTTTTAAAACATTTGTCGCATGATCGACTTTATCAGCAACAAAAAGTATATATCTGGAATCAACGGAAATTGTTCTTGTTATTGATGGCATGAAATTGAAATCAGCTGCTATGCTTTCAAAATTACCGTCAAAAAGAAGTCCCATCAATTCTCCGTATTTATTTATAAGGGGGCTTCCGGAGTTTCCACCTGTGCTATCATTTGTGGTCAGGAAATCCACAGGCACCATTTTAAGTTCGGGGTCAATATAATCTCCGAAATCCTTTGTTTTGCAAATCTCCTTAATTCTTTCGGGGACAATAAATGGCCACTTGCCCGTATCCTTTTCCATAACACCTTTCAAGGTTGTCTGAGGAAGATAAAAGACCGCATCTTTTGGAGAATAACCTTTAACAACTCCTATGTTTAACCTTAATGTTCTGTTTGCATCGGGATAAATAAGGCCCTTTTTATATTTTAGAAGAAGCTCCATATATTTCCTTCTTACAAGAAGCATCTTGCCTGCAAGAGTTTCGGATTTATCCTTCAATGCATCCAATTCAACCTGAAGTTTTGAAGCAAGGTTAATAAATGAATCATTAAGCTTTAAAAGACTCTTCCTTGATAGGTTAAAAGCTCTCATTCTGTATGAAAGATCCTGAAGTTTTGTATTTTTATAAAGATTATCAATAAACTCATCTATTCCTTTATCACTCTTATCCTTTATCAAATTATCCACAACCTTACTTCTCATCTCAGATGGAGCATTTAAAAGCTCTTTTAAGAAAAATTTCATAACTTTCTTATCAGTTGGAATATAAAGTCCCATCTGGCCAAGTTTTAAACTCAATTTAAGGTTGGGAACATCTCTTTTCATATATCCCGGTTCTCTGTCAATATCCTTTTTTCTCTTTTCAATACTCCACTTATTTATGGTAAGAGCAAACCTCAATAAGGTTGATGATCTTGAAAAAAGACTTAAAAATCTGCTTTTTTTATTCAGATTATGACTTTCTTTTATAAGTGCGAAAAGTTCATTCAAAACATGGCCATACTCTTTTTTTAATTGAGGGTCTGAGTTAACATATTTTAAAAGCTCTTTTTCCTCTTTTTTCTTTTTAGCAATAAGATTCATCTTCTTCAAACCCTGAAGCATTCCCTGATAATTTTTGTAAGCATTGCTAAGTCCTTTTATCATTCCTGCATTTTTTATAGAAGCTTCTTTGCTTTTTTTAGCATCCCCTTCGAGAATTTCAAGCCATTTTCCTAAAATTCTTATTCCTTCAGGATAATAAAAGTTAATATAATATTTGACTTCCTCCGAAGTTAAAAATCTCTCTGTTCTTCCGGGATAGCCCAAAACCATTGCAAAGTCTCCGGGATCAATATCCCTTGCTGAAAATTTGAGATAAATTTCAGGTTTATAAGGAACATTGTTTTTAGAATAATCTGCAGGTCTTCCGTTGGGAGCAACATAGGCTCTCAAAAATGAAAAGTCTCCCGTATGTCTTGGCCACATCCAGTTGTCAATCTCTCCACCATATTCACCTATGTTTCTTGAAGGAATATAAACTATTCTTATATCTCTTAACACAAGGTATTTGGAAAGATAGTACTTAACTCCTCCGAAAAAGCTGTTAACCCTGCACTTATAATCACCGGATTTACCCTCTTCTTTCTTTATTATTTTTTTAATATTTTTCTCTATAACCTTATACCTTTTTTTCGGAGGCAGTTTTTTGCTCACACCTTTAAGAACCCTTGAGGTTACATCCTTAACCTCTTTTAAAATATAG
>JALXDT010000061.1 GCA_027070475.1 Candidatus Aminicenantota bacterium
GTCCATAACGGTCTCAACCGCAGGAGGAATGGCAAGAGGAAACTCTTCATATAAAAGCTTCTTATCTCCTTTTCTCATACAGATAAAGAAAGTTGTTTTATCTTTAGCTCCAGTATTGTATTTTATCTTTATATTTTTTGTTTCTCCCTTTCCAAAACTTAATTTTTTCTGAATTACTGAGCCTCCCTTAATGCCTGCTTTAATTAAAACAGAACTTTTTTCATTGCCATTGTTCTTGATTAAAAAGGAAGCTTCATTATCTCCTCTGTTTATCTGGGGATAAGAAACAAAATCCTGAGATTGATTCTTTTCAATATAATATCTCTTTCCATATCTGATTGATTCTATATTAATATCTTGTTTCTCTTTTAAATAAAGTGTTCCCATCCACTTATTACTGATCTTTTTCCCTGTCCAGAGTTTGATATTTTTTCCAATCCATTTCACATTAAAACCAATAGATTTTTTCTTGTCCTGCTCAATTCCATATTTTATAAGAGGAATTTTTACAAAATAGTAATTCTCATCAGAGTTTACAGAAATCCCTTCTTCTGAAAATTTCTTAAACTTTCCCTCTGCTGTATAACCCTGCTTTTCAACAACCTCACCAACTCTTTTGTTTTTTAAATCAAAAACCCAATAAAGGTATCTATAATCATTATAAATAAAGTTTTCAATTCTGGGATTTAGATATAAAAAGACATTATCACTGTATTTTTTTGCTATTTTTATAAAAAGATATTTTTCATTGTTAGCAGCTGAAACTAAACTATCATTCATTGGGAAATTATCATTATATACGGAGGATAAACTTTTTTGCGGGAAAAGAACTCCTCTTTCATACAATTCCTCTTCCGTAGTTCCAAGCTCGTAAAGATTGATTTTATCTACCCATAATGTAGTAGTTGGTTCAGAACCTATTACCGTTAGCTGAACATAGATATCCTCTATGGGTTCTTTAGGCATAAAACCAAAAACCTGTTTATACCACCCATGTTCACTTTCTCCCATTAAGAAAGTGGGGGAAACTTCCTGCATAAAACCATTTTTATAGTAAATATAAACGGTGATATTATTCAAGTTATCAGGACCTTTATAGCCTGTAATATTTCCAATTGTATTAACAATCTTTGAGTAAACATCTATTATGATTGGTTTCACCTTTCTTTGGTTCAATCTCACCATTTGCATTAGTCCGCATAAATCTCCATAAGTAACATCCATTTTTAAGGAATTATTTCCTGAAACACTCTGATATTTATCAATTTTGGGTAAAACATATCTTATACCCTTCCAATTTTCCCATTGGTCAGCAATTGGTTTCTCCCAAAAATCGGGTAAACCTTTTGTATTTTCAAACCTTTCAAAATCTCCGTTTTTAAGAAGATTTATTCCCTCAGGTTCCTCTTGAACCATTGATACCTTATCAACCCAGGCAACTCCCTTTCTTTTTGAAGGGAAAAGTATAAAATCAATTGCTCCATTCCAATAAAGCTTATTTACAACAATATCTTTCTCAAACTTTTTCCATTTGTGAGAAGGTTTTAAAATAATTTCTTCTTTATAAGAAGAAAGTCTATTCCTTCTCACATTTTCATTGAGCTTTACTCCTATATTGATCACAGCCTTAAAATTCCTTTTCACACCTTTAGTTTTATAATAAAAGGAGATTTTTATCTTTTTGTTCGGGAAAATAGGGATTCCGAAAGGATAATCAGAGTCTTTGTATGTCCAATGATGAGTTCTAACAGTGGCTTTGGCTTCCTTTTTCTTGTTTTCTCTTAACATTACAGAGAATTTCCCGGAGTATTTATCTTTTGTTGTAAGTGCTGCTCCAGAAGAGAGTGTCCAGTAAACAGGAATATTTCTGCCATCAGGGTGGATGAAAGTTTTATAATCTTTAACCTGTTCAATTTCATTAATCCACACTCTTTCAGCGTCTCCATTCTTTAATAATTCATTTTCCACTGAGAATAAAAGGCTAAAACTAAAAAAGAATAAGAGGATGAAAGAATTGATAAAAAGAGCTGTTTTTGATTTCATATTTACCTCCTAAAAATTAGAAAAAATAATACTCCAAAAAAAATAGAGTGTCAAACAGAATTTGTGAAAAGCCTTGATTTTAAAGGATTATGAAATTTTTTACATCAAAATTTTATTTATTAGTAAACAAACTGAAAAATAGAATTCAAAAGTTAAACTGGAAATCTTACTTAAAAGATGATAGTCTAAAAAATGGAAAAATTTGCAAAAACGAAAGCCATCTCTTTTGTAATAT
>JALXDT010000062.1 GCA_027070475.1 Candidatus Aminicenantota bacterium
AAACTCTTAAAAAAACTCCGGAAAATCCCAACTCCTTTATCTCTATCAAATATTTTTCAAAAGATGGTAGATCAGATTGGGAAATCTTGTGAATCTGAATATAGAATTCTGTTGAGTATAGATTAAAGCTCAAAATTCCAGCTATTATCAGAATACTTGTTAATAAGATTATTAATCTCTTTTTTATCTTTTTTACTAAATTCATATCTTTCATAATTAATATTAAATTCCTCTTTAAATCCTTCAATAAAAGCTTCTGCTATTTTATCCCAGTTGCTTTCACCTGTTTCATTTTCAATTGTCGTCATTGAGGATAAAAGCAGGTCTTTATCAACAGAAGTCAACTCAGCATAAAGCTCCCTGTGATCTTTTATTGGAATTGAGCCATGCTGAAGTATGGCGTTTTTAGACCTTTTTTGAGCACTACCTATAATCTTTTTTCCTTTAACCTCGATTTCATCTCTTGTGGGGTATGAAAAGCATGGTAAATTTGTCCTTACAAGACCTTTGGGATCTTTGCTTACAATTTCAGCCTCAATTTTAAGATTCAATAGCCCTTTTAGAAGAGCTTTTGCAAGCTGATTATAAACAGCTCTCACAGATGGAGAGGAAATAAATCTTTTGTCAGAGGAGGCAATGGAGTAGGTAAGTTCCTCATAGTGAAGGACTGCTTTTCCACCGGTAGGTCTTCTAACAAACCCTATTTTGTTTTTTCTCAATAACTCATGATTTACAACTCTGTTTGCTTTTTGAGACCTTCCTATTGAAACTGCCGGAGGATTCCAGCCATAAAATCTTAAGTAGGTCGTATTTTTATTCTCCTCAGCTTTTATCATTAAATATTCATCTATTGCCATGTTTTCACAAGGAGAAGGGAATTGGTCTTGAACAATTAAAAACCAATTTTGTGATGAGTCCATTATTTTTTTGTGATCTCTTTTTCTCCCTCTTTAATCGCTGGAGGAGTGACCTCTGTCGGTGTTATAACTTTTTCAGTTGTTTTCATATCAACATTTCCTTTAAAAATTGCTCCTTCGGCAATTACAATTTTAGGAGCTTTTATGTTACCTGTTAAGTGTCCATTGGGTACTATTTCAACTTTATAACTTGCTTCAATATCTCCCTCAACTTTTCCGACGATTCTTACAACTCTTGCTTTAATTTCAGCATTCACATGACCATGTTTTCCAATGGTTAATGTTTTTCCAACTTCCACTTTACCATTGACATTGCCTTCTATGATTACATCTTCGTCAGATTTAACTTCTCCTACAATTTTGATGGTTTTCCCGATGATTGTTTTTTCGGAGCCCATGTTAGAAGGATTGTAAAAGCTTTCAATGGATTGATCTTGTTGATTAGATTTTCTTCCGCTCTTTGACATAAATCCCATTTTTTTACCTCAGTATGAATTTAGCGGGCAACGGGATTTGAACCCGCGACCCTCAGCTTGGGAAGCTGATGCTCTACCACTGAGCTATGCCCGCAAGCCTAAATTATCCTTTAAAAAAATTTTTTTGTCAATAGGAATTTGAGTTTTTAACTTGAAAATATAAAAAGATAAAAGTGTTTCTTTCCTTTTAAACATAAGTTTTTTATGAGATAATTTTTTATGATTAAGGTTTCCGTTGTGATTTTAAGCTATAATAGAAAGGATGATTTAAGAGAAGGGGTGGGGAAAATATTATCCTATAATCTTCCTTATCTTGAGGTTATTGTGGTGGATAATGCATCAAGTGATGGGACGGTAGAAATGGTAGAAAAAGAGTTTGGAGAAAATGTTTTTCTAATTAAATTAAAAAAAAATATCGGAGTGGCTGCTTATAACATAGGTTTTGAAAAAGCTAATGGTGAATATATTTTGATTCTTGATGATGATTCTTTCCCGGCAAAAGGGGCAATAGAAAAAATGGTTTATGAATTTGACAACAATGTCAAAACAGGAATTGTCGCCCTTGATGTAAGAAGCTATGAATATTGCAAGAAAAATAATTTTAAAGCAGAAACGGATAATATTAATAAGAATGATAGAGCGGATTATTTAATAGGTTTTAATGGTGCAGGTGCAGGTTTTAGAAAAGAGGTTTTTAAAAAGATAGGCGGTTACCCGGAGGAGCATTTTTTATACTGGAATGAGATGGATCTTTCAATACGGGTTTTAAATGCCGGTTATAAAATAAAATGGCTTCCGGGGGAAATTGTATGCCATAAGTTTTCTCCTAAAAACAGGGATTCTGAGAGAGGACCTTTTTATTACACAAGGAATCTTTTCTGGAT
>JALXDT010000063.1 GCA_027070475.1 Candidatus Aminicenantota bacterium
GTAATGGAAGATGCTAAAAATTTATCAGTAGGAGGGTAATAAATGAAAATTGGAAAAACTCAAGATGGAAAAATTTTTATATTTTCTTTTTCTGGCAATTTAATTCTATCAGAACTTGAGCAAGTTAGAAAAGAAGTGAAGGAAACAATTGATAATGAAGGTGCAACTGAGGTTATATTCGATATGTCTGATGTAGATTTTATTGACTCAGCAGGGATAGGTTTTATTGTATCGGTTTATAAAACTTTAAAAAGCAAAAATGGAAAATTTGCTCTTGCTGGCTTAAAGAAAAAACCAAAAGAAGTATTTAATTTAACAAGACTTGATAAAATTATTAAAACATTTGATGATATAGAATCTGCAAAAAAAGAATTATAATAAGAAGAGGATGGCCATGGGTGAAGAATTAAACCTTGCTGCTTTAACAAAGCAGTATTCAGTTCAAGAAGATGAAAAAAAAACTAAAAAAAAAATAATGGAAATGGTAGGTTTTCAATTAGGCGATGAAGAGTTTATGGTTGATATTAATAAAATTAGAGAAATTATTATGATGACTGATATAACTTACGTTCCAAGAATCCCACCATATTTTGAAGGGGTTATAAATTTAAGAGGTAATATTGTGCCAATTATAAATATGAGGAAAAAATTAGGGATGAAGAGTGAAGATTTTACTAAGGATTCGCGAATCTTAATAATGGAAGTTAATGATATGTTTGTGGGATTTATAGTGGATAAAATAACAAAGGTAATTTTGATTCCAGAAAAAAATATAGAGCCAACCCCTGTAACATTTGGTGGGATGGCTTCAGAATATATTCATGGTGTTGGACGATATGAAAATAAAATAATCGGATGGGTAAATATTGAGAGATTGGTTGAAGATTGTGAAGTGAAATAGTAAATGGAGGCTGTTTTAGGAATTGATTTTGGGACAACTAATTCTGTAGTAGCCACATACATTAACAATAAACCAGTAGTGGTTAAAAATAGATTTGGGAATTATTTAACTCCATCAATAATTTCTTTTTCAAAAGAGAATGAACTTTTAGTTGGAGAGCCTGCCAAAAGACAAGCAATCATAAATAGCGAATATACTATCCAATCAATAAAAAGATTTATGGGAGAGAAAAAGAAGTTTAAACTTGGCAATAAATATTATCTCCCACATGAGATTGCTTCATTCATTATTAAAGAACTGAAGAATTATGCCTCTGATTTTTTAGGTTATGAGGCTAAAAAAGCTGTAATAACAGTGCCTGCTTATTTTAATGATAAACAGAGATATGTAACAAAGTTAGCAGGAAAATTAGCAGGTCTTGAGGTGTTGAGAATAATTAATGAACCAACTGCGGCAGCTCTATCTTATGGAATTGATAAAAATTTTGAAGGGAAAGTAATGGTTTGTGATTTTGGAGGGGGCACTTTTGATGTTTCAATTCTTGATTGTGGGGAGGGTGTCTTTGAAGTAATAGCCACAAGTGGAAATAACTTTCTTGGTGGAGATGATTTTGATTTTAGAATTGTTAATCTTTTATGTGACTATTTTTATGATAAGTTTAAAATTAATTTAAGAAAAGATAAAATGGCATTGCAAAAAATTAAAGAAGAGGCAGAAAAAGCGAAAATTGCTTTATCAGAAAAAGATGCCGTTTATATAAAAATTCCATTTATATCAGCTGATGAAAATGGTGTAAAACATCTTGAATATTATTTGACAATAGAGGAGTTTAATAAAATTAGTGAGGAATTAATTGAAGAAGCAATTAAATGTGTATATAGAGCCCTTGAGGATGCCAAATTAAATAGTGACCATATAGATGAAATTATTTTTATTGGGGGGAGTACAAAAATAAGAAGATTTAGAGAAAAAGTTTATGACATAATCAAAAAACTCCCAGATGAATCTGTAGACCCATCTTTATGTGTTGCAATGGGAGCTGCTTTAGAAGGAAATATTATAACAGGAGAAAGTAAAGATGTGGTATTGATTGATGTAATACCAATTACTTTGGGCGTAGAGGCAAAAGGAAGCAAATTTGTGCCAATAATTAAAAGAAATACACCAATTCCAGCAAGGGAAAGTAGATTGTTTACAACTATTTCAGATAATCAATCAACGGTGAATATCAACATATATCAAGGTGAGCATGATGAATGTAGTTTCAATACATTAATTGGAAATATTCAGCTAACAGATATTCCACCAATGCCTAAAGGAAAACCACGAGTTGAAGTTATTTTTGATATTGATGTTGATGGGATTTTACACATT
>JALXDT010000064.1 GCA_027070475.1 Candidatus Aminicenantota bacterium
TATTAATACATTATTCGGATGTCGTTTACCAGAACTTTTTGCAATTTTGGTTTCTGTGCTCTTATCTCTCTTCTTGTTTGATGTTATTGTTTACATTTTTATCTTAATTCGTCAAAAAAAGCTTTTAAAAGAAATGAGAACTCTTGTTGAAGAAAAAGAGGAAGAAAAGGAACTATTAAATACATATCTTGATTTATCTCCTGAAATTTTTATTGTTTTAGACAAAAATGGAGATGTTGTTTACATTAACAAAAAAGGTATTGAAATCCTTGGAGAAGAGAAAGAGGAAGATATTATCGGGAAAAATTGGTTTGATAACTTTCTACCTGAGGATGTTAGGGAAAAAACAAGAAATGTTTTTTTAAAGCTTAAAGCAAAAGATTTTGAAAAAGTTAGAACAAATGATAATTATGTAATCACAAGAAAAAACATTAGAAAAATTATGAGATGGTATAATTCCATAATAAAGGACAAAAACGGAGAAATAAAATATATCATCAGTGTAGGCACTGATATAACCGAGAGCAAAGAAAGAGAAAGACAGATTAAAAAGATGCAATTTGCAATTGAACAGGCTCCTGTTTCAATAGTTATTACCGATACAGAAGGCAATATGGAATATGTAAATCCATTTTTTACAAAGATTACAGGCTATTCTTTTGAAGAAGCAATTGGAAAAAATCCTCGTATACTTAAAAGTGGTAAACATGATGAAGCCTTTTATAAAAAATTATGGGATACAATAACATCCGGTGAGATTTGGAATGGCGAGTTTTACAATAAAAAGAAAAACGGTGATTTCTACTGGGAAGAAGCTGTAATCGGCCCGGTTATTGATGAAAGGGGAAAAATAATAAATTATATAGCTGTAAAGGAAGATATTACTGAACTGAAAAAAATGAGAGAGCATTTTTATAATATGCAGAAATTGGAATCCCTTGGAACTCTTGCAGGAGGGATTGCCCACGATATGAACAATATTTTATATGCGATAAGTGGTTATGTAAACCTTCTTAATAGAAAGATAGAAGGAAATAATTCTCTGAAAAAGTATCTGGATTCCATTAATGAAGGATTAACAAGAGCAAGTAATCTCGTTAAACAGATTTTAACCTTTAGCAAACATAATCCATACCAAAAGAGTAGAGAGGTTGTTGATTTATCTGAGAGTATAGAAAAGAGCATTAAATTTGTGCGGGAAATCATACCATCTTCTATTATAATAGATTATAATTATAGAGCAAGAAACAAGTATGTATATGCGAGCGAAACGAATCTTCATCAGGTGATGGTAAATTTATTTACAAATGCCCGCGACTCAATAGGAGAAGCTCACGGTCACATAATCGTAGAAGTTGAAGATATAGACCCTGATACAATACAAAAGTATAAAATTAATAATCCAGAGAATAGAACTTATGTAAAAATATCTGTTACAGATAATGGAAAAGGTATTCCTGAAGAGATAAAGGATAGAATATTTGAACCATTCTTTACTACAAAGAGAAGAGAGAAAGGTACAGGATTAGGGTTATCAACTGTTTATAGAATAGTCACAAATTTAGAAGGAGTTATAGATGTAAAAAGTGAAGTGGGTAAAGGAACAACCTTTGAAATCATATTACCAGCTACCTCTTATATTGAAAAAGGGAAAGAAACAGAAAAAACCCTCAAGTATGATGATTTGAAGGGAAGTGAAACAATACTTTTTGTTGATGATGAAGAAGCGATTGTTGATTCAATAGGAGAAAGTTTAAAGGACTTCGGATATGAAGTGATGGGAATTACCGATAGTTATGCTGCCTTAAATATATTTAAAAGCAATCCTAAAAAATTTGACATTATAATCATGGATCAAACTATGCCCGGTCTTCTCGGGACAGAATTCGGAAAAGAGGTATTAAAGATAAGGAAAGATATACCCATGATACTCTGTACGGGTTATAGTGATACGGTGGATTATGAAAAGGCTAAAGAATTAGGGTTTAAGGAGTTTGTAATAAAACCCACTACATCTGAAAAATTGGCATTTTTAATTAGAAAAGTTTTTGATAAAGAGAGTTAAAACTATCAGAATTTATCCCTTTTAAAATCATTCGTATCAGGAAAAAAATTCCGTGAATTGACATTTATTGCCATTGTTTTGACATAGCAAAAGGCTAATCTTCCTTTTATTAAAATCATTTTAAATTGGAACAATTTTTGATAATGAATTTACGGAGGTTTAATATGTGGAATGGATATTATACAGCGGCATCAGGAATGCTATCAACAATAAGAATGCTGGATATTGTGTCCAACAATCTCGCTAATATCACGACTCCATCTTACAAGAAAGATAAAGTAAGAATTGAAACTGTAAATTTTAAGAGTCCCGGTGCTGAAGCCGAAAGTTTTGACACTATTTTAAACAGACAGGCCAAGGTGGGTGAAATAGCCATAGATTTTGAACCGGGCTCCATAAAAACAACTTCAAGAAAATTAGATCTGGCAATATTAAACCCTTCAGGTTTTTTTGCAATAAAAACACCCAATGGAATAAGATATACAAGAGATGGAGAGTTTTTTATAAATTCAAAGGGAGTTCTTGTTAATAAAGATGGCTTTGAGGTTATGTCAAAAGCTAACCAACCTATAATTGTTCCTGCAAATAAGGGAGAATCTAATATTTCTTTTAGTGAAAATGGAGATGTTTATGTTGATCAGGTATTGTTAGCTACAATTAAAATAGTTGACTTTAATGATAAAACAAAGCTTGTAAAAGAGGGAAACTCTATGTTTTATATGTCAGATCCTACACAAACAGAGATTGAAGTTCAGGATCCACAGGTTAGATCAGGAGCTCTTGAAAGGTCTAATGTTTCAATAGCAGATGCAATGGTTGATATGGTTAAGATTACAAGAATGTATGAGTTTCAGCAAAGGGTTATGGACACAATTTTAACTGATATAGCAAAGAAAACAACCGATGAGGTTGGAAGACCATAAAAGGAGGTTAGTATGTTAAGAAGTTTGTTTTCAGCAGCCTCGGGAATGCAGGCTCAGGCTTTAAATATTGATGTTATATCTCACAATCTTGCAAATGTGAATACTGTTGGTTTTAAAAAATCAAGAACAGAGTTTGAGGACCTTCTCTATAACACTGTGAGAGAACCTGGAGCAAAATCAACCATTAATACGGAAATTCCCACAGGAATACAGGTTGGCTTAGGCTCCAGGGTTATAGGTATTAACAAGATATTTTCTCAGGGAAATTTCAAGCATACGGGAAACCCTCTTGACCTTGTTATTGAAGGAGACGGATTCTTTCAGGTAACTCTTCCTGACGGAAGTATAGCATATACGAGGAGCGGTAGCTTCTCAAAGGATTCTACCGGTAGAGTTGTAACACCTGAAGGTTATCCACTTGAGCCACCTTTAAATATTCCCGCTGATGCAATAAGTGTAACCATTGGTAATGATGGAACAGTGTCCGTAATAAGCCCCGGTTCAACAACAGCTACTCAAATAGGTTCAATTCAGCTTGCAAAATTTATAAATCCAGCTGGTTTAAAGAGTATTGGTAAGAATCTCTTTATTCAAACAACATCATCAGGAGATCCGATTTTGGGAACTCCTGGTCTTGATGGTTTCGGAACAATTGCTCAGGGTTTTCAGGAATTATCTAATGTTGATATTGTGGAAGAGCTTGTTGAAATGATTATTGCCCAAAGAGCCTATGAAACCAATGCAAGGTCAGTAAGAACAGCAGATGAAATGTTAAACAGAGCAATTAATTTAGGTAGATAATAAAATGAAGAGAATTTTATTATTCTCAATTTTATTTTTATTCTTCCTTGGATTTTTAAGTGCGAATGTTTTGGTGCAACTTAAATATAATACTGTACCTGATGGCAATGTGCTTTATCTCAAGGATATTGCATCTGTTTACAGTAATCATGAAAGTTTAAAGGAAAAGGTTGAAAATATTTTAATTTCAAAGGGGAAATTACCTGATAAAATTGAAAAGAAAACTGTTTATCAAAAACTAATAAATTATGGTATTAATCATTTTAATGTTACAGGACCAAATCAGGTACTGATTTTAAAAAAGAGAGCAAAAACCAATAATCTTTATTTGAAAAAAAAGATAGAAAACTATGTTAAAGAGCAATTTCCCTATGCTGTGACTTATAAAATAGCTTATCAGAAGATACCTGAAATTAAGAATACAGATGATGGTGTCATAAAAATAGTCAGATACGGGAAAGGTTTTTCCAATTCATTTCTTTTGAAAATATACAGAATAAAAAATGGTAAAATTCTATCTCAGGATTTTGCTCAGGTTTTTGTAAAGGTTTGGGCAAAGGTTCCTGTTGCAAAGAATTTTATACCGCGGGGGAAAATAATTAATCTTTTTGATATTAAGTGGGAAATCCGGGAGATTAATTATTCTAATCATAAGTTTGTTAAGGACCCTAATGAACTGATTGGTAAAAAAGCAAAATATTCAATAAATCCAAATAATGTAATTACAAACAATCTTCTTATGAATAAAGTGATCGTTAAAAGAGGTGATATTGTTAAGATAATCTTAAATTATAAGTATATAAAAGTGGTTTCTTTAGGGAAAGCAATAACAGGAGGAGAGTTGGGGAAAAATGTCAGAGTTTTGAATATAAAATCAAAGAAGATTTTAATGGGAAAAGTTATAGGAGATGATATAGTGGAGGTTTCAGTATTATGAAGAAAATATTTTTAATAATAGCTATTTTTGTTTCAGCTACATTTTTAAAAGCTCAGGATACTCCGGGGCACAGAGCTTCCCTCTGGAACAGAGGCTCAAAATCTCTTTACAATGATCCCAAAGCAAGTCAAATAAATGATATAGTTATCATAAAGGTGGAAGAGAGCACAAAGGCTGAAAATTCTGCGAATACAAAAACTAAAAAATCTGCTTCAAGTTCAATGGGAATAAGCAAATTTTTGGGGTTTGAAACAACTTTAGCGGGGAAAATCAATTCAAGCTTTGATCCCACAAGCTTATTCGGAGGCTCTTCTTCAAAAAAGGATGAGGGTTCAGGTTCAACACAGGCAACAACAAAGATTCAAAGCTATATAGCGGCAAAGGTTGTTGAAGTTTTACCCAATGGAAATCTGATTATAGAGGCAAAAAAGGAGATAATTATTAACAGTGAAAAGCAGACTATGATCCTGAGAGGTATGGTGAGACCGCGAGATATTGATTATAACAATATAGTTTCTTCCAATGCGGTTGCAGATGTCCAGATTTTAATTAAGGGAAAGGGACCTATAGCTGAACAACAGAGAAGAGGATGGTTATCATGGCTTTTAAGTCTTATATGGCCATTTTAGAGGTTTAAAATGAAAAGGAAAATAAGTTTTATTTTTACTATTATTTTATTAATTGGGTTTTTGTATTCTTCTACAGTAAGATTAAAAGATATATCAACTTTTGAAGGAGTGAGAGACAATGTACTTATAGGATATGGACTTGTTGTTGGTCTTGATGGTACAGGTGATACTACACAAAATAAGTTCACCTTTCAGGCGATTGCAAATATGCTTGCAAAAATGGGGATAACTGTGAATCCGAAGGAGTTTCAACTTAGAAATGTGGCTTCTGTGATGGTAACAGCCAAGCTTCCTCCCTTTGCAAGATCCGGTAGTAAGGTTGATGTAACAGTATCCTCTATAGGAAGTGCAAAAAGTATCCAAGGCGGAGTATTGTTGCTAACACCTCTTAAAGCTCCTGATGGACAGGTTTATGCCGTAGCTCAGGGACCTGTTTCAATAGGTGGTTACAATGCAGGAAGAGGAGGCGGAAATGTAAGAAAAAATCATCCTACCGTAGGCGTAATACCCAATGGAGCTACTGTTGAAAAGGAAGTACCTTTTGTTTTCAATAAGGAAAATTACCTTAATATTGTGTTGTACAATCCTGATTTTACAACATCAACAAGAGTTGCGGAAAAAATTAATTCTCTTATAGGGAAAAACACTGCAACTCCCCTTGATTCTGCGACAATAAGGGTAAATGTACCTCCTGAATATAAAGGGAAAATCGTAAACTTTGCTTCACTTCTTGAAAATATAACATTAACACCAGACACAAAAGCTGTAATTGTTATTAATGAAAGAACAGGAACTATAGTTTTTGGTGAAAATGTGAAGATTGGAAAGGTCGCTATTGCCCATGGGAATCTTACGGTTTCTATTCAGACACAGCCGCTTGTTTCCCAACCTGCTCCATTTTCTCAAGGGCAAACAACAACTGCCAATGTTACAAAAACAACAGTTGAAGAGGAAAAAGCATCATTTTTGATGATGGAAGGGCCAACTGTTGGAGATCTGGTGAAGGCATTGAACAGTATAGGTGCTACACCAAGGGATATAATTGCCATATTGGAAGCAATAAAAAAAGCTGGTGCAATAGATGCAGAGGTTAAGGTGATGTAAAATGAGCGGAGGCTTTGGCAATATTCCTGTAGTAGATCCCTTTATTTTATTGAGATCAGGAGAAAAGCTTAATACTCCTGATTTATCAAAGTTAAGTCCTGAAGAAAAAAAGGCAAAACTGAAAGAAATTGCGGGTCAGTTTGAAGAGGTTTTTATAGAAACACTTCTTAAAACAGCTAGGGAAGCTGAAAAGATAATAAAAAAAGATGAGGATAATTATGGACTTAATTTGGGATTTTACAGGGAGATGCAGGATTATTATTTAAGCCAGAGCATTGTTGCAAGTGGAGGACTTGGCCTTCAGGATTTAATTGTTGAACAATTAATGGATAAGCTCAATCTGACTCAGAATTCGGATAATACTCTAAAGGAGAAAAAGCAAATTATTAAAAATACAAAGGATATAAAAACAGATCTAAATTTTCATCTGAATTTTATTCCACCTGTCAAAGGAAGCATTAGCTCCCCATTCGGGTGGAGAATTGATCCTTTCACAGGGAAAAAAGCATATCACAAAGGGATTGACATAAAAGCTCCCGAAGGAACACCCGTACACTCTGCAGAGGCTGGAAAGGTTGTTTTTGCAGGGGAAAAAGGAGGTTACGGAAACCTTATTATACTTGAGCACAAAAATGGATTTAAGACCTATTATGCGCATTTAAAAGACATTAAAGTTAAAATAGGAGAAGCGGTTGGTAAAGGAATGATAATAGGTGATGTTGGCAGTACTGGAAGATCTACTGGACCTCATCTTCATTTTGAAGTGAGACAGGGAGATAGAGTTTACAATCCTCTCCAAAAGTTAAGTATTTTCAAGTTTTATGAAAATATTCCGAATAAAATAGTGGATAATTATGATAAGAGGAGGATTTTATGAAGATTATCAAAACAAATGATATTGAAAAGAGCTCAGAAATTTTGAAAAACAAAATTGAAAAAACAAAGGATTCAAAAACCTCTTCTAATCGAAAGGATGTAGATACAAATATTGATGTTGTTGATATCTCAAAAGAAAGCGAAATTTTGTATAAGGCTAAAAAAGAGATTGAAAAATTGCCCGATATTAGAACGGAAAAAGTTGAGGAAATTAAAAATAAAATAGAAAATAAGGAATACAAAGTTGATGAGGGGAAAATAGCTGATAAAATTTTAGAAGAAAACCTTATTGACAAATTGGTGTAAAAAATGGCGGATGTGGGTAAGATAAGCAGAAATACTCCTAAACCATTTCCTGTGATAAGAAAATCAAATGATCCATTAAAACCAGAAACAGGAGAGGTGGAGTTTTCTCAATATCTTGCTGAAAC
>JALXDT010000065.1 GCA_027070475.1 Candidatus Aminicenantota bacterium
CCTTTAAAAAGAGATTTATAAACCCCGCTTAACTCATTTTCACTTTTTTTCTTTAATTCTATAATAATCTTATTTAAGGTTTTATTATCCAGTTTCATATAAAAAATATAACATAGAATATTCAAACCTTAAAGCCCAATATTACCTTTTAAACTTATAAAATGTTGAATAAAGTTACAGCTACTTATTCAATTGTTGTTTAAATTTCCCTTACAAGCTCTTGTTTAATTCCCCACAAACTAACAGTAATTCACTCTTTTTTGTTCTTTTTTCTCTTTTTTGTGCTTTCCATATCATTCAAGACCTTTTCCTCTATAGCTATCCAATTGAATTTCCTAAAAAGAATCAGAGCCTTCTTATAATGAATTTTTTTAAATTGCATAATAAAGGCTCCGAATATATTCTCTTTATTTCTAAAAGGTAGTATTATCTCCCCCTCTCTTTTTCTTTTATCATAATAGATTCCAAGATTAAAACCCGAAACTTTTTCTATTTTTCTCCAGAAAACATCTCTATCATAGCTCAGGTTCAAAGAAAAAGGTTCCCACAAAGCGGAAACTCCGGGACCTCCCAGTAAGATAATTTTTAAAGATTTCTCTCCATTTGAATAATTTTTCTCAATCCTTAAAGTATAAACTCTTTCAATGTTTATTCTACCTACGATAGGAGCTTTAGCTTCCCAATCAGGGATATTAATCAATAATTTATCAAATTCCTCAAAATCAATGGAAAATAGAAAGGATATAATGAGAATAATTGAGACAAAAAACAGAGTTTTTTTCATTTCATCTCAATAGAATAAAGTCCCTCTTCTTCAAGCTCTTTAACAATCTCTTTTAAGATTTCAAAAACATGCTTCCTTAAAAACTTTTCATGTTCAGGGATTCTTTGCTCCAGAACAAGTTCAGCAAACTCATCAAAATCAGGTTTAGGGTAAGTTTTATCATAAGTATCAAGTATCTCAAAAATATGCTCCAATATCTCATCTGCAAAAGAGCCTACAAGCCATACTCCTGGATGAATGGAGCCAACCTCTTTGATATTAAATCTAATAGATTTTATTGCTCTTGGGATAAAATCAAAGATTTCATCGGCAGGAAATCCACAATGAGGGCAAACGCTTTTCTCTTTATAGGGTATAAATTTATAACCACACTTTTTGCAAATATACTCATATCCAATATGAAGTGTCATTTCTCTCCTTTTTGCATATTATATTAAAAATAGATAACTCATGCAATATTACCCTTGCCAAAATCAGAAAAAAAGGTATAAAATATACTACTTTAAAAAACAATGGAGGAAAATATTGAAGAAAGCTTTAATAACCACATTTTTACTTCTAACCCTTTTTACTTTTTCTTTTGGAAAGATTAAGGGGTTTTCAGACATCTCATTAAATCTCCTTATCCCTGCTGATCAAAATTTCAAAGATGCCTATTCAAATTCCGTATTTTTGCCCTCCCTTGCTGTAGGTATTCACATTTACAGGGATTTTTTTGTCTGGGCCGGATATCGACTCTTTACCCAAAAAGGAGAAACAACCACTTTGAAGGATGAACTCAAATACACCGAATACGATACGGGACTTGGTTTGGGTTATTCAAAAGAATTAAATGAAAGCCTGAGTATTGCTCTTTATTCAGGTTTTTATTTCATAGCCTTTAAAGAAGAATTAACAAGCTCGGAAGAGGTCTCAAGAGATTCTACATTGGCTTTAACAGTGGGAGCATCAGTAAAATACAAAATTAAAAATCCCTTTTATATTTTAATTGGAGTGAATTATACAGGAGGCCAAAATAATTCATACGATCCTCCCGCAAAATTAGGCGGAATAATTGCTAAAGCAGGTTTTGGAATTAATTTTTAAAAAAACTGAATAAATTGACTGCTTTCTTGCAATTATTTAGAATTCACAATGAATCGTAAGTTTACTTTTCTACTTATAGTATTTTTACTGACTATAATAATCAGAATCCCAAAAATTGAATCAGACCCACCTTCCATCGTTGCTTCAATTTCAGGCAGCGCCAGCATATTCTGTGATGAGGGGATGTATCCTCATAATGCAAGGAATAAAATTCTTTTCAACAAATGGGTTATAGATGATTGGAATCCATTTATTTACAACCCGATATTAACCATTCTCTATTATCTGACATTTCTGATTTTCGGAGTAAAGATATTATTTGTTAAATTATGGAATATTTTGTTTGCTTCCATTTCGGTTCTCTTATTCTTCCATATTGCTAATAAAAAGAAGATAAATATATGGATAATCTCTTCCATCTCTTTACTCTTCTCCTTTAATTTCTATTGGATTAATTATAGCAGAGTCGGACTTTTAGAAAATTTTTCAACTCTTTTTTTTATTCTTTCCTTTGTCTATTTTATTAAGATTGAAGATAATCATAAAAATGCATTTTTAGCGGGGATATTCGCTACTATTGCAATACTATCAAAATATCTTTTCGCATACTTTTTACTTGCCACTTTTATTTCAATTCTATTTTATACATTAAAGAAGAAAAATAAAAAAATCTTACTCTTTTTCACAGGAGGAGTAATTACAACATTTTTACTCTGGTTTTTTACAATATATTTACCAAATTTAAAATATTTTCATAAAATCGGAAATGCATGGAGCTCTCAGAGTATTCCCCATACAACAAAAAGAATCTTTCATAATCTTATCAATAACTCCTTACCACGATACTTCTCTATATCACCTTTAATCTTTTACATAGGGATTCTATTCATTTCACTTATAATAGCAAAAATATTGTTAAAAATAGAAATAAAAGCTGATGAAGTTTTTCTCTTTCTCTGGATCTCTTTTTCCTTCTTTCAAATAGGAATATTAAACTATCAACCTTTGAGATACTATCTACCTTTGATTCCCGCTTTGTTTCTGGCTTTTTTATACATTTTTACCAATATAAATTCAGAGCAAAACAGATTAAAGCTTTCTCTTTTATCCATGTTTTTAAGTGTGGCTGTCATTTTTATTTTCTTCAGATCTTTTTCAAAACTTTTATTTAAATCTCCGTCAGCTTTTTTTGTCTATCCATTCATCTTCAGACTATCTCTCATAATAGCTATACTTCTTTTTCTATACCTATTCATAGGAGGAATAAATAAATTTAAAATAAAAAAAATATTTATAACTATCTTAATTTTTGCTTTTATCTTCTGGGGTGAAATATTGTTGCAATTCAGATTCGGATTTCAGACAAAATACAATTTAAAAAACATAAATACTTATATGGAAAAGACATTAAATAAGGATAGCTTCATCGTCGGACAATGTGCATTGAGAGCGGTTTTTGACACTAAATTAAAAGCAATTCCGGCATACAAAGGCTGGTTCAATGATAAGAATTTATTTCAAAGATATCCTATCACCAATCTTTTGATGCTAAAAAGATTCAATGAGTTATCATGGATAATCCATAGATATCCTCAAATCAAAAACGGATTAGAATTAATAAAAACATTCCCTATCTGGGATACAAAACTAATTTTCTATAAATTAAACAAAAGAAAGGAGGAAAGATGATAAAAAGAAACATTATTTTAACAGTTCTTTTTAGTTTGTTATTGAGTTTATCCGTTCAATCTCAGGAACTAAAGTTCAAAGATATAACCGCACAAGCCGGGTTATCTGTGGTTGATCGATTGGGAGGCCACGGAACCGCTTGTGGAGATCTTAATAATGATGGCTGGATAGATTTTGTTATCACCAATTCATACAATCCTCAATTTGTATATATAAATCAAAAAAACGGAAAATTTAGTCTGACAAAAATTGAAAATCATTACCTAAGCCATCAGGCTTTGTTAGTAGATGTAGACAATGACGGAGATCTTGACTTTGTAATAGCCAATGCTGGTAATGGAGAACCAAGTAAACTTTATCTGAATAATGGAAGTGGCCAGTTTACCTTTAAAAACAGTGCATTAAAAACAAGCCCGGGAGGAACAAGGGGAACAACTGCAAGTGATTTTAACAAAGATGGTTATCTGGATCTTTATACTGTAAATTTTTTATTTCCCAATCAACTCTTTATCAATCACGAAGGAAACTATTTTTCGGAAGAAGCGGAAAATTGGGATATACAGGATAAGGAAACCAATAAGGCCGGGAGTCAGGGTGTTGTTTCCGTAGACATAAATAATGACAAATTGCCCGATATCTTTGTTTGCAAATACAAATACAATACAACAATAAACCAAAAACCACTTCTTTATATAAATCATGGAACATACTTTATAAATGAAGTTCAAAAGAGAAACATAAATATAGAAAACCTTAATGGAGCAACTTTTGCAGATTTGGATAATGATGGAGATCTCGATTTAATATTAGCCAAACAATCCTCAAATGATTATCTTACCATTTACAAAAATAATCACGGTTACTTTCAAAATATGACAAATGTTTTGAAAATTCCCCTAATACACAAGCCAATATTTAGTATAATAACAGCAGATTTAAACAATGATGGATTGGAAGATATTTTCGTAGTGGGTTGGTATTCAACAAATAGATTATTTATCAATAAAGGGAATTGGCATTTTGAAAGTATAAATGCCTCAATTGAAGATTATTATATGAACGGGAGATCAGGTTCCTTTATCGATTATGATAATGATGGTGACTTAGACATTTTAATAACAGGTTATATTGAACACACAAGGCTTTATGAAAATCTGTACAGCGGTAATAATAAATCAATTCAATTGGATATTTTTGCTCCAAACGGTCAAAAAAGCCCTTTTGATTCAATAGTTTACCTATATAAAAATTCATATGCTTACGGAACTCCCTGGCAAACAAAACATTTAATATCAACTCAGGGCTATCTATCTCAGCCCTCAACAAGAATGCACTTCGGGGTTGCTCAGGAGAAAAATCTAAGCTGTAAAATTGAATACAATACGGGGGAAGTAAAATATCTTTTTAATATTCAACCTGAAGCTATTCTTTCCGTGGGGAATGTTCCTGATATTCAAATTTCAAACACTGAAAAAATTTATGACAGAGGTTTTCTTATAAAGAGAGTTATTGATAAGATAGATATTAGTATTACTGCCACTCAGCCAGTAAATAAAATTTATGTTTTCAGAAAAAGGACAGATGAAGATTCTTCAAACTATAAATTCATCAAAGAGTTTAATGGTAATACAAACAGCCTTTTGATTGAATCAGATGAAAATAGTTATGACTATGCAATTTATTATACGACAGAAAGCTCTCAAAGTTTTGTTAAATTTGCAAGTGTCTTGAAAAGATAGATGAAAATCAGAGAGAGTCTTCTGATAATTTTATTTTTTTTTCTGAATATATTCATTTATACAAATATAAAAACTGCGCTTCTTTACTCTCTTTTCCTCCTTTTTATAATTTTATTAATAAATAAAATAGAAAAATTTTTTTATGAACCAAAAAATTTTTCCAGATTTGAAAGGCAAATAATAAATGCAATCATCGGATTCGGGGTTTTCCAGTTCATCTGGCTTATTTTCTCTTTTTTCTCTGCGGGAATAACAAAAACTCTTTTGATTTTTTTTCTTCTTATAACCTTATTATTTTTTATCAAAAATAAAGAAGAAAAGACAAAAAGAGATGAAATAAAGCTCAACCTATTTATACTCATTTTTCTCTCTTTATTTATGTTTCTTATTCTTTATCCCCCTTTCTCACAATTAGGAAAACCAACTTCTCGCGGAATAGCATATAGAGCCTACTTTAGTTCTGATTATTTGAAACACTATAGTGTCATAAGAGTTCTATCCAATTATAAAGTCCCCCCTCCTAATCCCTACTTCTACGGAGAAAAGCTACACTATTACTGGATTCCCTACTCAATCCCCTCCACTATTTTTCCCATTACAAAGAATATAAAATATACTACAATCGGTTGGTCTATAATCTCCAATCTGATTTTTCTAATTCTTCTTTTCTACTTTACTTTAAACTATTTTTCATCAAGTAAGTATAAATTCTTTAAAACTTCTTTTTGGACTATTTCCGCTATTTTATTCGTTAGTTATGAGGGATTCTTCCTTATTTTCAGACAAGGACTCTCAAATATCACCAATATTTTCCAGATTTCAAGAAATTATAATATAGATGCTCTGACAAGGTGGCTCTGGCACATCCCGGAAATCAACACGCTCCTGAGAAGCCTGTTTTATACTCCCCAACACCTCTTCAGCTTAACTTTTCTCCTATTATATTTCCATCTGAAAAAGAAAAACAGATTAAAAAATTTAACAGTTAACCTTCTTTTAGCCTCTTCCTTGGTATCAAGTATCTTTATAGGCTTGGGCTTTCTTATCATAATCTTATTTGATTATTTTTTTAAATTCCTTAAAAAAGAAAACAAATCCAGAATTGTTAAAGAATCCATTATAACAATAACCTTATCCCTATTTTTATTCTTCTTTTTCTATTTATTAAAAATAATCGTATTGCGTGAGAGAAATATTTTTATTAAAATTATTCCGATAAAGCTCTGGTTAGGTTTTTTCATTCTAAACTTCGGTTTATTTTTCTTCCTGAGCATACCTACCCTCATAAAAAATTTTAGGAAGAATTCCAATCTATTATCTGTTATCACCCTAACCTCAATAATTTTAATCTTTAGAATTGAAGGTTTTGAATCAGACATCTCATTAAAATTTTCCCTTGCTCTTTTCCTGCTTTTGTTCTTATCTTCTCTTGAATTCATAGCTTCTTTCGGAGAAAAAAAGCCTATCTTCAATTTAATACTTATTTTAGTATTATTACCTTCATTTTTAACGAGCATAATTGATATAAAAAACAGTTCCGATATTTTCAATAAAAATTTTACATTTTATATTCCCAAGGAAGAGTATATAATGCTCAGATGGATTGATAAAAATATCCAAAAAAGTAAAGTAATTCAAACATATCCACCTGTAAGAGCTCCTTTTGTCTCTATTATACCTTCCTTTACCGGCTGTCAAATGTATGTGGGGGATAAAATGCACGGAAGAATATTCCTTGTAAAAGAGAAACTTTACAAAGATAGAATTAAAAGATTAACCTTCTTACTGAAGAATACAGAAGATTTAAAAAATAAGTGTAATAATATTGATTATCTCTTCTGGGGATTAAAAGAGGAAAATTATTTTCATAAAATACCGAAATTAAAAGTCAAGAAGAAAATAAAAAAGGTCTTTCTCTTTAAAATTAAAGAATAAATTTATCTCAAAAGATTCTTTCTTTTTAAAAAGTTATAGATACAATTTGAGAACAACTTATATCCGAATTGATTCGGATGTAAATTCACTGGATTCAGTCTTACCTCTTCTTCTTTGTATTTATCTACACAGGGAAAGAGGTCTAAAAAATAAAAACCATTATCTTCTGAAATCTCTTTTATAATTTTAGCAGCATGGTAAAATCTGTAATTTTTAAAATCTTTCAATTCAGGGAAAAGGACGATTAAAACAGGAATTTTGTAAGTGTCAGAAATATTTTTAAGTTCCTTAAATTTTTCCCGTAACCTTTTAACAACCTCTTTGTTATTGTACAATTCTTCCAAATAATTATGATAACCTTTTCTCAGAGCGATTATGGCATCTTTCGGTTTTTTAATTTTCTTAAAACTCCTGTTTGTCTTTTTCATGTATAATCTATTCTTAATAAACT
>JALXDT010000066.1 GCA_027070475.1 Candidatus Aminicenantota bacterium
GACTATTTTCGGGGGAAAGAGACTTATATTAAAGTTTATTCTGGAGTAAAAAAAATAAAAAAAAGAAAATTTATAATTTTAGGAACGAATCACACTATGTATAAGGATGAATTTATTGTGGCAAATAAAGATTTTGAAACTATCAACGGTAAAACTTCAAAAATAGATTCAGAGCTTTTAAATTCCTTGAAAAAAGAGTTTGGTGAAAAATACTTTGAGGATATGATTGCCCACAAATATGAACATTCTGTTGAACTTCAGGTAAATATTTTAGCAGAGCTTTTCGAAGATTTTACATTCTTCCCAATCCTAACACCTTCATTTTTAGACGGTAGAGAACACAAAGATTTTGTTGAATGGTTAAGAAAATCCATAGATGATGAATACTTTATAATAGCTGCCTCTGATTTCAGCCATACAGGAATTCAGTTTGGAGACCCTTTCCCTGCCATTGAAAAAAGAGATGAAATAATTAGCTATGATAAAAATATAATTGATTTAATACTACAAAAAGGTGAAGAAGCTTTTATAAATGAATTAATTAGTAATGGGAATAAAACCAATATCTGCGGAATGGGTCCTATTTATACAATTTTAAAGCTTATGGGGAATAAAAAAGGAAGAATAGTTGATTATAGATTTACCATAGATGATACGGGTGGTTCTATGGTAAGTTTTGCAGGAATATTTTTTTAGGTGAATTTATTCCGATTCTTTTGATCTATAACCCTTATATCAAAGACCTGTCCTGTAATATTTTGACATATTATATTTAAAGTATGATATGCAATAAAATCGGGTGAGAGTAAAGTTTCTCTATCCTCTTTACCAAATGCCCTATATCTCATGGGAGTAGCAGCTCTTTCGGGATTTATCACATTAACCTTAATTTCATATTTGGAGAATTCATCCGCAATTGCCTGAGCATAATTTACAATGGCAGCTTTTGATGAAGAGTATATGGAATATCCAGGCCTACCCCTTGTATATGAGCTTGATGCAAAAAATATAAGACTTCCTTTCGTTTTCTTTAAATAATCCAAGCCTATTTTTGAAACCAACACATTACCTATGTAATTTACTGATATTAGCTCTTTAATTGTTTCCGAATCCATTGTTTCAATAAACCCGAATTCAAGAATTCCGGAAGAAATTACAACCGAATCAATTCTTCCTTCGTTTTTCTCCACTTCCGAAAGAGCATTTTTAATATCATCAACTTTTCTTATATCTGTTCCGGTTTTTCTTGAAAATGCAAATGTTTTAGCTCTAAGTTCAGCGCCTATTCTAACAATAGCCTCACCTATTCCGCTTGTTCCCCCAAATACGACAATAACTTTATCTTTCAAGAATTTTTTTAATTCATCCTGATTAAGTTTAAGTAAGCTTCTGTTCTTAACCTGAAATATTTTATCAGCAATATGAATATCTATCGGATATGTAATCTTAATGTTAAAATCAGAACCTTCAACAACATAAATATCGGAAAGCTCGTATTTTAATACAAGGGAGCAATCATCGGTGGCATTTAAAAAACCGTCTTTTATGGCTAGTTCATGAGCTTTTTTTATAACTTCTAATTTGAATGCCTGAGGGGTTTGCCCTCTTCTCAGATATTTTCTTTGTGGTATATCCTGGATCAAAAACTTATCATCAATCCTTATAATTGTATCGGGAGAAGGCACAGCAACATCTATAGCATCATAATTTTTTAATCTTTCTATAATCTCATCAATTATATCAGAAGAAATAAAAGGCCTTACCGCATCGTGAATCAGAACATTATCATAATCATCAGAAGCAGCTGAAATTCCTATATATGAAGACTCCTGTCTTGTAACTCCTCCTTTTAGAATCCTTTTCACCTTTTTATACGCATTTTTATGAACAATTTCAACAGTTTTATCATAGTATTGAGGGTTTGTAACTATAAAAATTTCCAATATATCAGGATGATTTTCAAATTTTTCAATAGTATGCTCGATTATAAGCTTTCCCGCAAGTTTCAAAAACTGTTTGGGAAGTTCATGTTTAAGTCTTGAACCTGAACCTCCCGCCAAAATTATCGCTAAGTTTTTCATTCTCTACCTCTATGTAATCATTATTTTAAAATATTGAATTATCATAATTTAATATCATAATCACCATAATTTTTAAATATTGTAATCTTTTTTATTTTTCTAAAAAATTTTTTACATTTACAAAACTTATCAAATTTATTTAACTTTATAAATTTTT
>JALXDT010000067.1:0-6548 GCA_027070475.1 Candidatus Aminicenantota bacterium
AGGCAGAAATGATGGGAGGAATTAAAAAAAAGAAGAAAAAAAGGGCAAACACATACTTTTTATTTCTTGCCACCTCTTCCTCTGCGCCTCTTTTCACCGAAACCAAACCTGTGGGGATTTTTCCCTCTCCATAGAGGAAATCCAAATTTGTCCCTTAAAATTACCTTATTCCCTCCGAACTCAAGCTCTTTAGCAATAATATATTTAAAATTTCCATCTTCACCCAAATCAGAGCCCTTAACTCTTATTTTCATTCCTTTGGCTATATCAAAATTAAAAAACCACTCAGGACAGACCTCTATCTTTATCTTTTTATTATCCACTGTTTTAATATAGAGAAAGAAAAACTTACTCTTTCTTTTATAGACCTCTTCTATCTTAAAATCTAAAATTTTTCCTTCCACTGTCACCACCTTTTTATAGTTATAAAAGTGGAATTTATTCGGTTGTGAGGCTGTGAGAGGAATAGTAAAGAAAATAACAGTTAAAACAAAAAGTTTGCGCAGCATATTCTTTCTCCTAAAAATTATAATCTATCCCCCCTATTATTGTAAAGAGATTATAGTTAAAGAAGTTATCGTTTGAGTTATTGTCTCTTAAAATTGTTTTTATATACAAATTTAATTTACCAAAACTTCTATTAATATTAAAGGTGGCTTGATACATTGTATCCTTTCTGTATTCTCCCGGTAAAATAACCTCTCCCACAAGATCTCTGACATAAATACCATTATAGGTCTTTGCATAATAGGACAATTCAGCTGCTATTGTTGTTTTAAATAATTTAGTTGTTTTTAATGCAAAGGATATTCTGGAACCATCCCAGAAGAAATTATCATTCATCTTTGTCAATACCCATTCATCCACAGAAAGATCAGGTATGGCTTTATCCGAAACGAGCTGTTTTCTGAAATTATACTCAAAAAGTATGCCTGACAATGTTCCTATGCTCTGAGCTATTCTAAAGGTTGAATGAAAAATCGGAAGATAGAGAGAGTATGAATTTTCAACAATTATGGTTCTCTCAGAGGATCCTCTACCTCTGTTATGTGGGTTAGGTAATATTTGAAGATACTCCTCCGTTTCATATATATGGGGGAAATAAAGATAGTTTAATCCTGCTTTTATTCGGATTGTTGTCTGAGTTTGCAAAAATTTATTTAATTCAACAAATGAAGATGCTTTTAAATGATCATATGAGTCATAGGAAGAGTAATTTTTATTCTCTGCTTGAAAACCTGCTTTAAAAAGGAAACTTTTTGTAATATATTTTTTAAATCCAAGAGTTAGGCTTTCGGATATATTGTTAAGATAGGAAAGCTCATAATTAAAAGAATTAATAGATATAGTGGGATGTACATATAAAATATCTCTTCCTCCCAGTGATTTAAACAATTCTATTCCCGACATAAAGGAGTAATAATTCAAATAATTATTATTGGTGTAAAACATTCCATTTGCATCCAAATAAAAATTCATATTGTTTGATGAATAGTCAATTTCAACTCCGGGAGAAAGAATATTGTCCGAAACCTCGGTGGAATCCCAGAAAACATTTGTGGTATAAACATAATCAAGGTAGGGATAGAGTTGTAGCTTGAATTTTGTATCCTCTGAATACCCGAACAGAGTTAATAGAATTAAAAAGAGAAGGAGGAGGAACTTTTTTCCTCCTCTCCATATACCTAAATTTAAAGCACCAAAATTCATCATTTAATTAATGTTTCCCTTGGCCTCTGTTCCTTCCAGCATTTCCATGGGGGCCATTTCCATCACAAACACCGGTTCCATTGTTTCCACCATAATTATGATTAAACTCTCCACAATCCGTGCAAAGACCAGAGCCTGCCCCTCTGTGTCCCCTTTCACCATTTCTTCCGTAAGCTAATTTTCTTCCTGTTCCATCCATAGGTTTAACATAATCAGGGTCCAAACCATTGGGGATTCCATCTCCATCATCATCTCTCGCATAATCATTAATACCATCTCCATCTTCATCAATGAAACCATAGCCATTTCCAAAGGTAGCCTGAGTCTGAGATAGTACTCTTACTCTCTGCTGAGTTGTCTGTTGAACCTTTGTTTTGTTTTCAGTTCCTGCATACATAAGGTAAGCGGCAGCAACTATTACCAAAACAAAAAGTAAAAATTTTGAAAAGTTTTTCATTTTAACCTCCTGAATTAAGATAAAACAGTAATAAAAAAATTGTGCCAATTTAAAAAATCTCTAGAGAATTAATAAATAATAAGGTAAAAAAAGAATCTTAAAATTTTTTATTTAACTAAAAATCGCAATATTTTGCGAACACTCACAGTTTTTTGCGATATTTTCTTTAGCTAAACATAAAAAAACAAGCAAATAAAAGGCTTTTAAAAAATGGCACAGAATTTGAATTTGTTGTTTATCAAATTTTAGGAGGAGAAAAATGAAAAAATTAAGTCTTTTATTAATTTTATTTGTATTACTTTCAGGAGTAGTTTTTTCACAAAATTATTACAGGAGAAGCAGCAATAGGCCACTGTATTTTAATCCTAATACTATCACAACGGTTGAAGGTAAGATTATTTCCGTGGATTCCGTAAAGATGAGAGTTTACACGACAACAAGGTTAAAAGTTCAAACAAAGGATGGACCTATTGATATTCTAACTGCCCCATATTGGTATCTTGAAAAAAACAAAATAATGTTTAAAGTTGGGGATCCGATCAATGTGACAGGTTCAAAAGTTACCTATGATAATAAACCTTTAATAACAGCTTCAAAAATTAATTATATAGGAAAAGAAATAAAATTTAGAGATTCCAATGGCTTTCCCCTCTGGGCAGGGGTAAACAATAGTCATGGGAGAGGCTCTGGAAGAGGTAGAGGACAGGGCCGTGGTAGAAAAAGATTCTAAATGCACACCTTCTTTTAAAATTAGTGGAAAGGGAGATTCTCCCTTTCCGCTATTAATAAAACTCTTTTTTTCTTTGGAGATGAAATGAAAAGGAAAGATTTTTTATTAACTTTACCTTTGCTTGTATCTGTTTTGAAAGGGTGCATTAAGCAGGGTTATACTGAAGTTATCTATATAGATGAAAACAGATGTGTGGGTTGCGGAGAGTGCCTTGATTATTGTAGTTACAATGCCATTTACCTCCCACAAAAAAGTAACTTTTACGTTGTTGAAGAAGAATGCGTTGGTTGTGGTTTATGTCAGGATGTTTGCGATTATGATGCAATCCATGTGGAGCAAAGAGGTTTTGATATAGATTCTCCCAATTGCGTGGGATGCGGAGATTGTGCAGAGGTATGTGAAGGCAATGCCATAACTTTTGACCCTGAATACTATCATGTTAGAAGAGGAAGATGCACGGGATGCGGAGATTGTGTTGAGGTTTGCCAATATAATGCAATATCAATAGTAGGCAGTAAAGCTGAGATAAACACATCTTTATGTGTAAAGTGCGGGGATTGCTATAATGTTTGCAGATACGGAGCGATTGAAAAAGCAGAAGCCCATATTGATCAAGATAAATGCACTTATTGTGGAAATTGCTATGAAGTTTGTAAATACAATGCTGTGATTAAAGGCACTCCGGCTATTATGGATAAGGAAAAGTGTACAAACTGTGGTAAGTGCTATGCTGTTTGCCCTACCGGAGCAATTAAAGGAGAGCTTTTTAAGGCAAAAATTCTGGAAGACAGATGCACCGCCTGTACTTCCTGTATTTCTCACTGTGAATTTAATGCAATAAAGAGGATTAAAAAATGAGAAAGAGAATCTATCTTTTTCTTATATTTGTTATATTATTAAATGCCTCTGTTTATTCAGATGATTCTCCTTCCGGATTGTTTACAAATTTAGTCCAAAAAGAAAACTCAAATTTTTTCTGGGAGTTTGAAATTAAAACATTCTTTTACAATAATAAAAACGAAAAATTTTTTTTGGGAGGGGTTTCTTCTGCGTTGAGTTATGAGGGGGATAATATCTCTTTTCAATTTGAAGGAATTTATAAAGAAAAAAAACTTAAATTCTGTAATTACTTACCTCAAATATACCTTTTTCAAATAAGAAGACTTAATATTGAAAAACATTTTAGTGACTCCTTTTCTTTAACATTTGGAAGACAGGAAATAACAGTTGCCACAGGATTACTTCTTGATGATTTTTTTGATGGTATTACTTTTAAAATCGGAGAAAAAAACTATCTTTCCGGTGGTACGGGAATATATACGATCTATACTCCCAAAGAAGCTACAGGATGTCAAAAATGTTTTTCCCATAATTACAGGCCATGGTGGAAAAATCTTTCTCATACTGAGCGGGATGATATAAAGATGGCTTTTCTAAATTATACTTTTAGAATCAAAAAAAATGAATTCGGGCTTTTCTATTTAAGAACTCAAACAGATGACCCAGATATGAGGACAAACAATGTTAGTTTGTATTCAAAAATAAGAGTCACAGAAACTCTACAGGTCTTTTCAGAATTTATCATTCAGCATTTTGATAAAGATAATGAAATAGCTATAGGTTTTTATGGCAATTTCCAAAAAACGATGACTTTAGATAAAATAGGAAATTTTCTGGTTAGATTAAGATATCTATACGGAAGTACAGAAGAAGATGTAGTGTTTACTACTATTTTCGGGGCTATACATATTAGTGAGAGGCAACATTTTACTGTAAGACAGGGAAATATTTACGGGGGGGAAATTAGTTTTTGCCCGTCTTTTTTTAAAAGATTTTCTATAAGGTTCGGATATTATTTGAATTCTGAAGATAGTTATTTTAATTTTGTCTCAGATGAATTTGACACAACTATTGAGCTTAGTCTGAACAAAAGAGAGAAGTTAAGAATACTTACAGCCGAATTGAATCTGGACAAAACGGGAAAGTTTAAGATACTTACAACCTATGCTGTGTGGAGCGGAGTTTATTCAGGCTCTCAAATATCATGGAATCTGAGAATAGTAATATAGGGAGGAAAAGTGAAAAAGGCAATATATCTTTTTCTTATATTTTTTATACTGTTGAGTAGTTCTATTTATTCTAAAGATTGCCCATCCAGATTATTTGCAAACTTAAATCAGGTTGGGAACTCAAATTTTTTCTGGGGGATTGAAATAAAGGGCTTTTTCTATAATTATAATAATGAAAACTATTTTTTCGGAGGGCTTTCCTCTGCATTAAGTTATGAAGGTGACAGCACATCAGTTCAGTTTGAGGGAATTTATAAAGATAAAAAATATACACCCTGCAATAATTTACCTGAAATATCTCCTTTTCAAATAAGAAGATTAAATCTTGAAAAATATTTTACGGATTCCTTTTCCTTAATAGTAGGAAGACAGGAAATAACGATTGCAACAGGATTGCTCCTTGATGATTTTTTTGATGGAATTAGTTTTAAAATCGGAGATAGAAGCTATTTGTCCGGAGGCGGAGGGATATATTCAATTTATGTTGCCAAAGAAGCAATAGGTTGTCAAAAGTGCTTTTTCTACAATTACAGGCCTTGCTGGAAAAATCTTTCCCATACAGAGTGGGGGGATATAAAGATGGCTTTTTTAAATTATACTTTAAGAATAAAAAGAAATGAATTGGGGATTCTTTATTTAAGAGCTCAGACGGATGATCCTAATATGAGGACAAATAATATGAGTTTATATTCAAAAATAAGAGTTACAAGAACTCTTCAGATCTTTTCAGAGCTTGCCATTCAGCATTTTGATTCGAGTAAAATGATAGCGGTGGGCTTTTATGGTAGCCTTCAGAAAAGAATAAGTTCGGATAAGTTGGGAAATTTCCTGCTAAAGTTAAGATATCTTTACAGAAGCACAGGAGAAAAATCAATGTTTACTCCGATTTTCGGAACAACATATATCGGAGAAAGACAGCATTTTACTGTAAGACAGGGGAATATTTATGCAGGTGAATTAAAATTTACCCCCTCTTTTTTCAAGAGATCTTCCATAAAATTCGGATATTACTTGAATTCTGAAGAAGGTTATTTCAATTTTATATCGGATGAGTTTGATACAACCCTTGAATTAAATTTAGACAAAAGGGAAAAGTTCAAAATACTCACAACCTATGCTGTATGGAGCGGAGTTTATACAGGCTCTCAAATATCATTAAATCTAAGAATAGTAATTTAAGGAGGTAAAGATGAAAAAGATAATTTCAATCTTTGTAATTCTTTTATTTTTAGGGATTGTTCCCGCATTAAGCTGTATCATAGAGTTTGAGCCAGCTGAAGTAAAGCTTAAAAAAGGAGAAACTACAACAGTAATCCTTCATCTTAAATATGAACACAGAAAGTGTGAAATAACCTTAGATGATACTGAATATGAAACAAAAGGGATTAAAATAGTTGAGATGGGAAAGTGGGAGAAAATAAAAAAGGGAGATTTTTCAAGAAAGATAAAAATTAAATTGACAGCAGAAAAAGGGAGTTTAAAAATAATCAGAGAATGTACAAAAAAAGGAATATCAGAGGGAGAATTAAAGGTTAAAGCGGAAAAATGACAAGAAGAATTAAAATAATTTTAGGTGTTCTTG
>JALXDT010000067.1:6558-7648 GCA_027070475.1 Candidatus Aminicenantota bacterium
TTGTTTTTATAATTTTAATTTAAATATCAATGAGGCTTATTTTATTAAGAGTGAGTTTTAAACTTCCTTTTAAATTTTACATTTTGTTTGCAATACTTTTTATTGCCACATACGGCTTTTACAAAAAAATTTATTGGTTACGCTATGTAACTTTAATCTCTTCTCTTGCCTATTTGGGATTTTATCAGGGAAGTTGCCTATGTTCGACAGGCTCTCTTGAATCAATCTTTATGTATATAGGTATGGGGAGGTATTCAAATTTGGGTGTTTCTCTGTTCAGATTGGGAATTTTGTTTGCTGTTGTTTACTTCTTCGGGAATATTTTTTGCGGTTGGGTATGTCACAAAGGAGCTGTTCAGGAATTTTTATACAGAGAAAGTTTTGCGATAAGAGTGCCTAAAACATTAGACAATATCCTGAAAAAAGCAAGATATTTCTTTCTTTTTCTTATAACATCTTTTTTGCATATAAAATGTATTTTCATAGCCAATATCATTGGCTATTGCTGTGATAACGGGGGAGTTATCACCTAAGCTTGTGACATCAAAATTCATGATTCCACGTCGTCTTAATCCTGCACCTAAATCATTAACCATATGAGATGCAGTAGCCGAACTTCCGCCATTTCCCAAAACGTAGATTCTAGCCTTCTGTTCTATGGTACCTTCTAGTGCGTCTATGATTTGAGCAATTACGCTTGTATCAACATCATCCAGCAGACTTTTCAGCCGTGTCACATAATCTTTCACAAATATTTCAACTTTCATTTTCACACTCTCTTTTTAAACTAAAACTTTCACAAATACTTCAGCACAGTGCATTGCCTTATATTTCGTTAGCCCTGCAATTTGATGTCTGCAACTTGTTCCCGTTGCAACTATCAAGTCTCTTTCACATACTAAACTTAAAGCTGGAAGCAGTGACTGCTCTGCAATCTTCTTTGAAGTATCAAAGTGCTTATAACCAAACTCACCCGACATTCCACAGCAACCTGACTTGATCACTTTCACATTCAAACCTGGAATTAACTGCAAAGCTAACAAACTATCACCCGCACTTGCCAATGACTTTTGGTGACAATGTACATGTA
>JALXDT010000068.1 GCA_027070475.1 Candidatus Aminicenantota bacterium
ACCTATTATGGAAGAAATTGATAATAAAGCCTTAAGACCTTTGAGTTTTTCTAATTTTTCATTTATCTTTTTTAATTCTTCTTCTAACTCTTTTTCCTCTTTCTCAAGGCCTTCAATATACCTTTTCATTAATCCTGGATTTTTTTATTTTCTTTCTCTTCTTTTTTATCCGTCTCATCCTTTTTCATCTCTTCTTTAAAGCTTTTTATGCCTTTTCCAAGTCCTTTGAAAACCTCAGGAATTTTGTTTGCTCCAAAGAGTAAAACGATTATAAATGCTATTAATAATAATTCTGGCAATCCTAAAGATCCAAACATCTTAACCTCCAAAAAAATTATATACCAAATAGTGAAAGATAGCAAGAATCCCGCACCATCTTTTAGAATTAGTGTCTCTTTGGTAAAACTTTCTCCTTGTATTATTTTTTGTTGGAATATTCTTTCAATTACTGAAAGAAAGATGGGAAGCTAGAGAGTTGACATTAAATCCGTTTGAATTTATCATATGATACTTTAAAAAGAGAGGTTCAATGAAAAAAATAGCACTGGTGAAATATGCAAAGAGGAAGGAGAATATTTACAAAGTTCTTGATTTGATTTCAAAGGATATTCAGCTTTACAACAAAGAGACAATCTTAATAAAGGTAGCATTACCGGGTTTTAAGGAAATCTATTCTAACACAAATGTTGAAGCTGTCGAGATTTTAATTAGTTATCTTAAAAGATTTCCCTCAATAAAAAATATAATAATAGCAGAGGGTTCTCAAGGTTTTTATTATAATAAACCCACTACGGAAATTTTTAAAAGATTCAATTATACCCAATTGGAAAGATTTAATGTTTCTCTTCTTGATCTTGATGAGATGGAGCATAATGAAACGATGTCAGTTCAATTGATAGATGGGACGAGAGAAACAGTAAGGATTGTAAGGCCGAAGTATGATTATATGATCTCCCTGGTTCCTCCGAAAACCCATGATTTTTTGATACTTTCTCTGGGAATGCTTAATATGATTGGCTTTGTTCATCCAAAGGACAAGCTAAAACTTTTCGGAGTAAGATATGAGGATGGAAGTAAGAGAAGTCTTTACTCGATGCCAAGATTTTTATATGCAATAAGGGTAGCTCATAAAAACCTTGTGGAGCTTGTAACAAGAATTCATCCTGACCTTAGCATTGTTGATGGATTATATGGTATGGAGGGAAGAGGACCTTTGAAAGGAAGTCCTGTTTTTCACGGTTTTGCAATTGCCTCCACAGACTTTGTTAAAGCGGATGCACTTTGCTCGTATGTAATGGGATTTAAACCTGATGATATAGGATATATTTATTATGCCAAGAAAAAAAGATTGGGCTCAACAGATTTCAGAGCTGTTATAGGGGAAAGACTTGATTATGTAAAATTTCCATATAGGGCTCATCCTAACTTTGAAAATCAAAAAAAATGGAGAGAAGCAAACAATGGGCATTAAGGTTTCTGCATACAAAGGAATGAGAGATTTTACTCCTGAAGTAATGATAAAGAGAAATTATGTAATAGGGATAATAGAAGGAATATTCAGAAACTATGGATTTGATCCGATAGAAACCCCGGCTATAGAGTTGTGGGATACCTTATCAGGTAAGTATGGTGATGAAGAAAAATTACTTTACACCTTTGAAGATAGAGGGAAAAGAAAGGTAGGGCTGAGATATGATCTGACAGTTCCTTTTTCAAGATTTGTAGCAAATCATTTGAATGAATTACCCCGTCCTTTCAAAAGGTATCAAATCCAACCCGTATGGAGAGCTGACAAACCTCAAAAGGGGCGTTTCAGGGAATTCTATCAATGCGATATTGATATAATTGGTGTTAAATCTACAATAGCTGATGCCGAGATTTTGAAGGTTCTCTATTCTGTCCTTATAAAATTAGGGTTTAAAAGTTTCAATATTAATATAAATTCGAGAAAACTTTTCAATGTTCTTACAGAATATTTGGGTGAAGGAAAAGAGAAGGAGTTTTTAATCGCAAGGGCGATAGATAAACTTGAAAAGATAGGAATTGAAGGAGTAAAAGAGGAGCTCAAAAAGTATGGTTTCAGTGATAATAATATAAAAAAGATGGAAGGTATTTTAAGTGTTAAAGGGACTAATTCTGAGAAAATCAATGCTCTGAAGAAAATCCTTGAAAATACCCCTGGTTTTTCACTTTTTTATGATGAGGTGAATGATCTATTAAATTATGCTGAAGAATTCAAAATTCCGACAAAAGTAATAAAATTTAATCCATTTCTTGCCCGAGGTTTGGATTATTATACAGGACCAATATTTGAAACAACAATTACCTCTCCTAAAATAGGCAGTATTACAGGTGGCGGAAGATATGATAATCTTATTGGTATTTTTTCAAATAGAGATATTCCTGCAACTGGGAGCTCAATTGGCCTTGAGAGGATTATCACGGTAATGGATGAGCTTGATATGTACCCATTTGATAAGAAGACCTATACGGATGTTCTTGTTGCCGTTCAGGATAAAAAGCTTAAAAATGAATTAATTTCTATAACCGAGTACTTAAGAGAGAGTGGCATTTCAACTGAACTTTATATGGGAAATAAAGACCTCAGAGGGCAGATAAACTATGCTCTAAAAAAAGGAATAAATTTTATGATAATTATGGGGGAAAATGAATTAAAAGAGCAAACCGTAAATATTAAAATATTATCAGAGAATGTTCAAATAAAAATCAAGAGGGAAGACCTATTGGAGGAAGTTAAAAATAGATTGAAATGAGTCCACTAAAAGTTGCATGCAGCATAGATAATAATGTAATAAAAGCGGGGGAAAAGGTTATAAAAAAACTTTTAGGGGATAGTAATGAAAAGGATCACTTTTTCTTTAGTGTTACAGATTCTTACAAAGAACCTAATCTTGTAAGAGAAATTTTTTTAAAGGAAACTGGAGGCAATAATTTAATTTTTGGAATTATCTCATCGGGCTCAATAATAACAAGCTCTGGTTTTTATGAAAAAGGAGTGATAGGAGGCAGGCTAAGATCGGATAAAATCAGAATAGAGCCTGTTTTAATAGAGGGAGGAAGCAAAAATCTTTATCAAAAGATTAAAGAGTCCTTGCTCTATCTTCATAGTAGAAAAAATGGAGATGACCTTCTAATTTTAATCTTTGTAGATGATGGGTTTTATTATAGGAAAAGTCTTTTCAAACATATTGTGGAGTCAGCTGAAAAATCCGCTACCAAAGTTGTAGGAGGTTTTATAGGAGAGTCTAAATTAAATAGTGATGAGTCAGGTATATTTTACAATACAAAAATCACAGAAAAATCTATGTTATTACTTGGATTATTTAAAAAGGAAAGTTTTTCTGTGAGCGTATTTGAAAAAGATGAAAATTTTAGTAGAGAGAAAAGAACAGGTTCTATACTTTTAGGTCAAAGCTTCTCAGAATCTGAAAATGTGAAAAAATTTTTACCAAAACATCCATTTTTGGGTATAGGTACAACTTCTCAATTCTACTATTTCCCTGATAAAGATTCAGAATTAACAGAGAAAACTATTGTAAGAGTTGATTTATGAAGAAAATTTATTTAATTGGTATATGTGGTAGCGGGATGTCTGCTCTTGCAGGTTTGTTGAAAGAAAAGGGCTTTGAGGTTGGTGGTTCAGATAGGGCATGTTTTCCTCCGATAAAGGATGAAATTGAGAAACTTGATCTGAAGCTTTATAAGGATTTTTCAGAAAAAAATATTAAAGACTTTAAACCAGATCTTGTAATAATAGGTAATATCGTGGGAAGGGGAAACCCCGAGGGAGAATTTGTTTTAAATAAAGGATATGAATTTTTGTCCATGCCTGAAGCCCTTCGCTATTTTTTTTTAAAAGAGAGAGAAAGAATAGTGGTTGCAGGAACACATGGAAAAACCACAACAGCATCTCTTTTGGCTTATAGTTTGGAAAAAGGCGGATTTGATCCGGGTTTTTTCATTGGTGGAGTTCCTGTTAACTTTGGAAAAAATTACAGGTTAGGGAATGGTAATTTTTTTGTTGTTGAAGGAGATGAGTATGAGACATCCTTCTTTGACAAGTACAGTAAATTTTTCCACTATTTCCCCAAGATACTTATTCTAAAACCACTTGAATATGACCATGTGGATATCTTTTCATCGGAAGAGGAGTATATGAAAGCATTTAAATTTTTGTTAAGAGAAATACCCTCTGAGGGTAAAGCATTTTTCCCTTCTTCTTCTAAAAAGGCAATGTCTCTGCGTCACTTCAGCTTTTCAAAAAATATTACTTACGGGAAAAATAAAAATGATGATATTTTCTATAAATTAAAAAGTAAAGGTTTTCCCTATGTTTTCGAAGTTTTTATTCATAATAAGAGTCTTGGGGAATTTAAATTGAATTTAATCGGTGAATACAATATAGAAAACGCCTTACCCTCGATATATCTTCTCTATGAGAATGGAGTGAAAATTGAAAAAATTAAGGAAACTTTAGCAAGTTTTAAGGGAGTTAAGAGAAGGCAGGAGATTTTATTTGATTCTAAAAAAGTAACATTAATAGATGATTTTGCCCATCATCCTACAGCTATAGAGAAAACGATAAAAAGTGTTAAAAGGAGTTTTCCTGATAAGAGAATTATAACTATTTTTGAACCGGCTTCATGGTCCCTTAGAAAAAAAATATTTCAAAAAGAACTGGCAAATTCTTTAATGAAGTCGGATTTGGTTTATATCCTTGGTATAAAAGGTAAAGAAAAAATAAAAGAAAAAGAAAGGCTCAACCTGAACAAATTAAAAAATGATTTAAATAATTACGGTAAAAAAGCTTTTATTTTTGAGGGGGATAAAAGTAAAAGTTTTTTTGTTCTTAAAAGGATAAAAGAGGATATCAAAGAAGGGGATTGGGTTATTCTAATAGTTTCAAACAGTACCAGGTTAAATCTCGACATTGATTTAAGAGAAGGTTTATAATATAACATTAGGAAAACATCGGGAAATTATGTGTAATAATTTCACATAAATTTCTTGTTTAAAGTGAATACCTTGATAAGTGTTAGGATTTAAGATATTTTTATTTGTGGCACAATTATTTATAAACAAATTAAGGAGGAAAAGATGAAAAAAGGTTTTTCTTTAATGGAACTACTGGTAGTAATGCTTGTGGCAGGTGTTCTTCTTCTCATTAGCATAAATATAGCATTGAACGTAGTCACAAAATCAAGATTTGCTGGGGGAGTGAATAAAATTATAGCGGATATTGCTTATGCAAAGGAACTTGCCTCTAAAGAAAATAGATGGGTAAAATTTGATTTTAAAAATGATGGGAAAACATACACAATAGAGAAACAGAAAAAGATAGGAGATTTATCACAATTTGAAGTAGTTAAAACAAGACAGCCGATGGAAGGAAGAATGTTTTTTAATCCTGGTGGGAATGATGTGACTGATTTTGCAATAAATTCAAGAGGAGAGGTCAAAAAGGTTTCAGATCTTTCAAACCCCACATCCGTTCCTTCGGAAATAACATTAACCGTTTGGAGTAGAAAGGGAGATGGTTCTCTTTCAAATCCCATAATCTATCAAAGAAAAATTAAAATATATCCATATGGAGGGATTAAAGTTGAAAAATAGAAATGGATTTTCTTTAATTGAAGCTTTAATAGCTCTTGGAATTTTAGCTTTCATAGTGGCAGCTATTCTGGCAGGATTTTCGGCTCAGATTTACACCAATAGCAAAACAAGGGAAAAAAATCTCGCAATATCCCTTGCTGAAGAAAGGATTGAAGAGGTGCTAAAATACAAAAAGGATCAATTGAATGATATGGGGGTTATAGGAACTACAATAGTGGAAGATTTCTCTAATCCTATTACTAATAACGGAACATTTATACAATCAAAATACAATAATCTCAAGGATTATAGAAACATGAAAAGAACAACGATAATAACTCAAGATCCTGCGAACACCGAACTTCTTGATATAAAAGTAATTGTTGAATACGGGAAGAAAGGAAGTAGGTATCCCTTTAGAGTTGTTCTGACAACCAAAAGAGGAGGATAAAATGAGGGATAGAGGATTTACCTTAATGGAAGCTCTTGTTTATACAGCGATGATGGCTTTTATTCTTGCCGGGCTCTATACAATGATTATTTATTATAAAAATGTTTCCTCAACAGAACAGTCAAGGGTAAGATTGATGCAGGAATCTAGGTTTGTTTTGTCAAATCTTTCAGAAGAATTAAAAGATGCAGGAGCTGTACTTACTCTTCTAAATACGGGTGGTTTTCTTAAAACAACCCCATATTTTAATGGAATTTTCCCATTAAATAATACAAATTTTGCTGATGGGATAATTATAGCAAAGGGAGAACCCAATGCTGTGACAAAGCTTACTTCAAATTTCACTCCCTCCTCTTCAACTCAGTTATCCGTTGAGACTACTTACAGGAAAGATATATCAGGAAATGTTTATGCGTGGTCGGTTGGAGACAAAGGTATTGTTATTACTCAGAATGGTTATTATGTTTTTTATGTGACGGGTGTAACTGCTAATAGTCTCTCAATAAGAGCTTCTGCAGTTTATTATTCAGGATTATTGAACACTACCAATTATAAGGATAAATTAATTCAGCCTGTTACTCAGAACGGTAATAGTATAGTTTACCCATCAGGAACCCCGGTTATAAAACTTTATTCTTTCTCTATTTATCTGGTACAACAGATGTATGATCAGAGCAAAAAGAGGAATGTACGAAAATTAATTAGAATCACAGACACTAAAGGTCAAGCTGATGCATTAAATAACTCAACGGTTGTAAAAGGAGTAGAAGCGGAGAATGTCTGGGATTTACAAATTATTTATAGTGTTATTCCTGATCTTAATAATCCCTCTACAGAAATGGACTATTGTGCAAAAGATTCAAATAAATGGACAAATCCTATTGAGAATCCTTGTGCAAATGAGACAAGTTGTTCAGGTTTTTTAAACTATATAAGAATAAAACAGCTGAAGGAAGTAACAATAAGAGTTGTTATGCTCACAGATGATTATTCGGGAAAGGGGAATATTACAAATCAAATTCCTATTATAGGAGATGAAAATCAATATACATTAACGGGAGCTTATAAAGCAAGAGTTTTAACAATCTCTGTAGATCCGAGAAATTTCAATATTATTTTGTGAGGTTTAAAATGGATAGAAAAGAAAAGGGAAGTATGTTGGTAATTGCTTTAATAACAGTTTTAATTTTATCCTTTATTGTAGCTTCAGGAATAAGAACTACTACCACAGAGCTTTTTACCACTTATAATTACTATTTAAAGAAGGCTTCATATTATTATGCTGTGGCGGGAGTTGAAAGTGTGGCAGTTCTTGTTAAAAATAGTGAAGATCCTTCCTCAATCATACTTAATGAGACAAAAAACACAGAGGATGGTGCAACAGTAAAATTGTTTACAGGTGATTTAGAAACAGGAGTTTCATCTATAACCATTTTTCAAGGATTCCAGCCTCCGCCATTACCGGGTATAAGTCTGGGAACAACAACATCAATAAAACCAATTATCTGGGAGATAAATCTTGCTTCAGAGTTAACCAAGGGGAAAAGGAAA
>JALXDT010000069.1 GCA_027070475.1 Candidatus Aminicenantota bacterium
AGAGAAGAAAAATTAAAAAAGGATGTTTGTTCCCGTCAATTCAGAATAATAACAAAACAGGGTGAAACAAAGTACATTTTTCATTCCTGTGTTCCTGTCTATTCAAGAGAAAAGAAAAAAATCATAGGAAGAATTGCCACCAACAGAGATATAACAGATTTGGTAAAAGCTGAAAAAAGAACTGAAGAGTCGGAAGAATTAATGCAAGCAATAATGGATTCATTTCCAGATCCTGTTAATATGATTGATAAAGACTATAGGATTATTTATGCTAACAAAACATTCTTATCTTCAATCAATAAGAAATTAGCTGATATTAGAGGAAAGTTTTGTTACAAAACATACAAAAATAGGGATGAAATTTGCGAGATTTGTGCTTCCAAAAAAGTATTCAATTCCGGGAAAACAGAAACAGTAGAAAAGAAATTTTCTTTACCGAAAGATATAAAGTACTATGAAACGAGAGCTTTCCCGATAAAAAATGAAAACGGAGAAATTTTGTATGCCATAGAGATTACAAGGGATATTACAGATAAGAAAACACTTGAGTTAGAATTGATAAAAAGTAAAGAGAAGTATGAGCAGCTTTCAAATAAAGTCCCAATAGGAGTGATAAGTGCTGATATAAAAGGAAATATTAATTTTGTAAATGAAGAAGCTTTAAAAACCCTTGGTTCTCCTTCGGCAGAAGCTACTATGAAAATAAATCTTTTTACATTTCCTCCTCTAATTAAAGCGGGAATTTCAAAAAAAATCAAAGAATGTATTAAATCGGGGGAAGAACAATTCTGGGAAGGTGAGTACCAATCAAAATGGGGGAAAAAATCATATATAAGGTTTAAAGCTACTCCTCTTTTTGAAAAAGACAAAGTCAATGGGGTTCTCTTTATTATTGAAGATTTTACTGAAAGAAAGAAGGTTGAACTCGAACTCATTAAAAGCAACAAAATGTTTTACGGAATATTTTTAAACACAAAAAATGGTATGGTAATTGCAAGAAAAAAAGATTATAGAATTATAGATTTAAATCCTGCTTTAGAGGAAATATCAGGCTATTCAAAAAAAGAGCTTCTTGGTAAAACTATTTTTGAACTTAATTATTTACTTCTTCCTTATAAAGGTAAAATTAGCTTAGAGTCTTATATTGAAAAGGAGAAAAAGGTTTTTAATGATAGGTTTTTCCTTCATGAATTTGCCAAAAGCACTAATGAAGTAAAAATTAGGAGAAAGGATGGAGAGGAAAGAATCATTGAGCAAATTGGGTTCAAGATAAAAGCAGGGGATGAGGAATTTTTTATTATGATTGAAAGAGATGTTACTAATGAAAGAGGAATGTTAGAGAAACTCAAAAAAAGTGAAGATAAATATAGAAAGATTTCAATAATGTTTAGACTGATAGCTGATAATAATCCGGATATGCTCTGGGCCAAAGACCTCAATGGTAGATTTATCTTTATTAATAAAACAAACGCTGAGAAATTGTTTGGTCTTAAGAATCCAGATGATGCAATTGGAAAAAATGATCAGGAGTTAGCGGAAAGATTAAGAGCAGAAAATCCGTCAAGAGAAGATTGGTTTACATTTGACAAAGGATGTAGTGATTCTGACCTTGAAACTATTAAGCAGGGGAGACCCTTAAGATTTAAAGAGGAGGGTTTTGTTAAAGGAGAGTTTATGTCTCTTGATGTTTATAAAGCTCCGCTATTTAATGAAAACGGGGAAATAATAGGCACTGTGGGAAGTGCAAGGATTGTTACTGAAGAGGAAAAGCTAAAAAAAGAAAAAGAAAGAACTGAAAAAGGGATAAAAATTTTGGCTGAAGTAATTAGGCAATCAAGCGAAGCTATTATTATTACAAATAGGGAGGCTAAAATTATCTATGTTAACCCTGCGTTTGAGAAAATTACAGGATATAAGTTCAAAGAGGTAATAGGGAAAAACCCGAATATATTAAAAAGCGGTAAAATGGATAAGGATTTTTATAAAAAAATGTGGGAAACCATTCTCTCTGGAAAATCTTGGCATGGAATTTTTATAAACAGGAAAAAAGATGGCTCACTAATACATGAAAGTGCAACGATTTTTCCTATTTTTAATGAGAAAAAGGAGATTATAAATTTCGCTGCTGTAAAAAGGGATATCACGGTAGAGAAAAAACTGGAAGAACAGTTAAGACAGGCCCAGAAGATGGAAGCTATTGGGAATTTAACAGGAGGGATTGCCCATGATTTTAATAATCTTTTAACAGTTATAAATGGATACTCAGATATGGCCTTAAAAAAATTAAGTGAGGAGGAACCAAGTTATAAAATATTTAAGGCGATAAATGAAGCAGGAATAAAGGCAGAAAAACTGATTAAGCATCTGCTGGCATTTTCAAGAAAACAGGTTTATAAACCTCAAGTAATTAATATGAATTCAATGATAAAAAGGATGGAAAAACTTTTAAAAAGATATATACCTGAAGATATAAAATTAAAAATTTTTCTTGCGGAAAAACTTCCTAACATAAAAGCAGATCCTAATCAGATTGACCAGATACTTATTAATCTGGTAATTAATGCAAGGGATGCGATTAATGAAAAATCAAATAAAACTAAAAGAGAGACTATAACCATTGAAACAGGGAAAAAGAGGATTGGAAAAAAATTCCTGTTAAAGCACCCGGAAGCAAGGGTGGGTACTTTTGTATTCTTCTCAGTTAGTGATACAGGCATTGGAATTGACGAAGAAATTAAAGACAGAATCTTTGAACCATTCTTTACAACAAAAGGGAAAACAGGAAGTGGGTTGGGCCTTTCAACTGTTTATGGGATAGTTAAGCAAAATAATGGCTTTATTTATCTTTATTCGGAAAAAGGCAAAGGAACTACTTTCAAAATTTACTGGCCTATAACAAAGGCGAAAAAAAAGATTTTGAAAGAGAAAGCTAAAACTGTGTTTATGGGAAAGAATGAAACAATACTCTTTGTTGAAGATGAAAGGGAAATTCTTAAATTTGCTTCAACAGGGTTAAAATCTCTTGGATATAATGTTATATTGGCTTCCAATGGAAAAGAAGCATTAAAGATTCTAAAGACAAAAAAGTTAAAACCTGATCTATTAGTCACAGATTTAATAATGCCTGAGTTAGATGGGGAAGAATTGGCAAAGGAAGTAAAGAAAAGATTCCCCAAAATCAAAATTATTTATACCTCGGGTTATACGGATAATCATATTGCAAATAAGGGGATTTTAAACAAAAATGTAAATTTTATAAGTAAACCTTATACTATTACAGAACTCTCTAAAAAGATAAGGGAAGTTCTTGATAAAAAGGATAAATAAATACTGAGTATTAATACATTGTAGGGGCAATTCATGAATTGCCCCTACAGTCAATTATTTTTAATGATAAAAAAAATATAAAAGAAAACAGACAACAATAAACTGAATACTAATAGCTCCAATTCATCCCGCACTATCTTTTTGGGTTTGCGATTCTTTGGTGAAGATTTCCTCTAATGTTAATATTTAATCGATGCCTTCTTTCATTTACCGTTGGAAAGAAAGTGCCGGACTCACTTCGCTCGCCACCCTTATTTTCAAAGTTTAATGAAATAACATTAAAATTTAAAGAAATCATTTGATGAACATCTTAATGTATCGTTTTCTCAAAAAAATTAGTGCTGGATCGTCACTACCTTCCGACCTTCACGGTTTGGCTAAAAGCTAATATTTTTGCTAAATTGCCTTTTCTATGTAAAGCGGAGTATCTGTAATCTTTAATTCTAATTTACCTTTGTCTGTTTCCTTTATTTCAGATTTTTCAAAAACATCTGTAATTTTCACTTTTTTAAATCCCGGCTCAAAGCTAAAATCTATTGGTGGCTTTTCCCTGTCTCTGATCGGATCCCTTCTTTCCCAGACCACAAACATAGTCGAGCCATCTTTCATCCACAATTTAAAAAGATACACTTTTTTGTTGTCAGTTTCAATTCTCTGAACCTTTGCAAGATTCCCTATATGTTTTATCATTCTTTTATAAGCATAGTAAGGAGGCAGAATCTCTTTTGTATCTCTGTTCATAAATCTCATCTTCCCAAAAATAGGATCAAGTCTTCTTTTTGATGGGGCGGAAAGATCCCATAACCATACAGCCTTTACATTATTTGAAAAGACGATAAGATGACGCTGAACCATATCTTTGAAATGTATTTTATTTCTTAAATCCTCAAGTTCTTTCGGGCAATTTTTCTGGAACATTTTCATATAGTAAAGATCCTCTTTATTAAAGTCCACCCTCTTTCTTTGAAACCTTCTGTGTTCCATTGGCGGCCTATAAGCTCTATCTCCTCTGATGGGCCTGTTAGGAGGCCTTTTTCTGAAAGCTCCGCTATTGTCAGGGTGCTTTCTCCCCTCCTTCTGCATTATTATAAGCTCTACATAATGGGGAATCAAAGCTCTCGGATCCGGCCCTCCGAATTCTGTTGAAATAATTGGCTTTTCATAACCATATTTTTTCATTCTATCTCTAAACCATTTAACCCTATCTCTAATCGTATACATATCCTCATAAAGCCTGACATCAAGTAGATCATAATAATCTTTGGAGTACTTTATTACATAATCAAAAAACTCAGGATGCTGAGGCTTCCCATTTTTAAATGTACCATTATTGTTAACTCCGACAACAATGGCATCAGGTTGAACCTCTTTGACAGCCTTATAAAAAATTTTTTGAGTTTCCACATAGGGCTCAGGTTTTGCAGGATAATGTAATTTGTTTGAAGCTGGTTCAGTATCTCTCTGCCAGTATTTTATAAGACCTTTTGTTCTTTTAACAAGTTTTTTAATAAAAATTCTATACCTCTCTTTACAATGTTCATTTTTCAGAGGACTTCCTTTGAAAGACTCTTTTGTAGTGCAATATCCTGTGGTAAAAATTCCGATAAGTGCATTATCTCCCGGTTTTAATTGGGACACATACTTATCCACAACATCCCACCTGTATTTTCCCTCTTCAGGCTCAAGCTTATGCCAGAATACAGTTACTTTTGTTCTATTCACTCCGAGGTCCCTTATCAGATTCATAAACTGCTCGCCGTCATAAAATCCACCATAGGCCACACCGAAAGGATCAGTGTATAAATTTACAGGCTTATAAGAGAAAAGAAAAGAGAAAGAAAAAATGATTAAAAGAGAAATTAAAAACACCTTTTTCATAGAGAATCCCTCCTGATAATCTTTATTTTATTTTATCCTCCGCTTTTATGACTGTCAATATCCCCTCTGCGTCAATAGTAATTTTGCAATAATGAGATGGATAAATATAGTATTTTTAACTTAAGATTATTTGAAGTTAGAACAATTTTTATTAACTCAACTATTAGGATTTCCTGTTTTTTCTAAGGGTTTTATTATAATTGAATATTGCCCTTTAGAATATTGTTTATGCTGTACTCAAGTACATCTCCGGGGTTTACAATACCAACTCCCTCCGGAGTACCTGTCATTATAATATCATTCTCTTCAAGGCTGAAAAAATCAATTATTTTTTCAACAATCTTCAAAGGTTTAAAAAGCATAAAATTTGAGGAGGATTTCTGCTTTGTTTGACCATTTATTGATAGCGAAAATTTTATATCATCAAAATTAAAATTATCAGGTATTTTTTTAAATTCACTGAAAAAAGCTGCTCCGTCAAAAGCTTTTGATTTTTCCCATGGAAGACCCTTTTCTTTTAACCTTTTTTGTAAGTCTCTCATGGTAAAGTCCAATCCGAACCCAATTCCTTTAAAGACTGATTTTGTTATCTTATCTCCGACTTTTAATTCTCCTGAAATTAAAAATGAAATTTCCCCTTCATAATGGATAGGGTATTCAAACCCTTCAAAATCTGGTGTCCCTATTGAAGAGTTAGGCTTTATGAACAGAACAATATCATCCGGGATTTCATTGTTTAATTCTTCAATATGTTTTACATAGTTTCTTCCGACACAAACTATTTTGGATGGATAAACCTTCTGTCCCTCAAATAAAACAAAATTCCTCATTTTTATGTCCTTTAGATTTTTTTATGAAAAGAATACCAGAGAAACAAGGATAAAGGATGTAATAAGATAAGGCAAAGAATACTTTAATATGTATCCGAAGAAGCTCGGCATTTCAATGTTATTCTCTTCTGCGATAGACTTGACCATGAAGTTTGGTGCGTTCCCGATATATGTATTAGCTCCCATAAAAACAGCCCCGGCGGATATAGCTTCAAGAACTGTTGGGTTATGGCTGATCAGATAATGGGCAGCTTGAGCTTCTGTTGCGGGAGTATAGTGAGGAAGGACAAAATTACCTAAAGCGGAGTTAAAGAATGTAAGATAGGTGGGAGCATTGTCAAGAAAACTTGATAAGATTCCGGTTGCCCAAAAATAGTGAACAGGATCTTTAACAGCTCTCATCAATGAAGCAAGAGCACCTCTTTCACCTGCTTTGAGGATTGCAATTGCGGGAATAATGGTAACAAAAATACCCGCAAAAAGATATGCCACCTCGAGAATCGGATCCCAGGTAAATTCATTACCCTCTCTGATTTCCTTCTTTGTAAAGTAGAGGGATAAAAGTCCCATGACAATTAAAATACCATTTCTTACCAGGTTTTCTATTTCAACAGGGATTCCAAGAACATTTACTTTTCCAGGATGCCAAACACCGCTTAATAAAACTCCTCCTATTATTCCCAGAAGAAAAATTATATTAACAAGACCGACAATTTTAATCGGCTCTTTTTCTTCATCATCACCCATTGTTTTAACTTCTTCTGTTTCCTTCTTATAGTAATATGTATCAAGAATAAAGAATACTATGAGAAGGATAAGGGAAACAAATCCCATGTGGGGGAAGATATTAAATGTCCAGAAAAATGGAACTCCGTGTAAAAAGCCTAAAAATAGCGGAGGATCACCAAGAGGTGTCAGAGAACCTCCTATATTTGCAACAAGAAAGATAAAGAATGCAATGACATGTGTTTTATGTTTACGATGTTTGTTTGCACGAATCACAGGCCTGATTAAAAGCATAGCAGAACCTGTTGTGCCAATCCATGAGGATAAAAAGGTCCCTATTATTAACATCAAGAGATTGACGGCAGGAGTTCCTTTTAAGGAACCTTTTACGAGAATACCTCCGGCAACAGTGAAGAGTGCCCAGAGAAGTATTATAAATGGGATATAATCAAGGATTATTATGTGCAATGTTTCGTGAACAGCTTCATGTGGAAATTTTATATAAAATGGTATGAAAAGAAGAATTGCCCAAAAGGCAGCTACTTTGCCGAAATGATGATGCCAGAAATGGGGTGCTACAAGGGGGAAAATAGCTATCGAAAGCAAAATCCCTGCGAAAGGAATAGCAGACCACAGCGGAAGTTTTTCTCCCAAAAGCTCCTCTTCATCTCCGTGGGAAGCCTTGTCTTTATGGGTATTTGCAGCAAAAATAGGCATTGCCAGTGAAAAAATGATCATAAACAGAAAAAACATCAATAGAGCCTTTTTCATATTTTTTCTCCTCTCTGTTTTCTATTTAAAAAGCAATATATAATAATATTAG
>JALXDT010000070.1 GCA_027070475.1 Candidatus Aminicenantota bacterium
TTACTTTCGAATTTTCGGTTAATTTTAAAATGCCTCTTTCAAACTCTGCTCCTTTAATTTTAACAGCATCTCCCCTTAAAATATCATGGAATAGTTTGTTATTCTCATTTTCAAACTTTTTCATCAACACAGCTTCCACTCTGCCGTTTTCAGAACAGAAGTATACTCGGCCTTTTCCTTTTTCTTTAATGTAGGGAGATATTGAGAAGAGATAATCCTCTTTTTTGTATTTATTTGAGAGAATAAGGGATGAGAATTTCAAATATTTGATTCTGAAAAAAAGTTTGCTATTTATTTCGGATACTATATCAGGAATCTCCCAGCTTAATTGAGAAAAACAGGTTCTCTCCTTGTCCTTTTTGAGTTTTAATACAGGGCATGAAGATAAGGGAGGACAGGGGAATATAGATAAAAATCCTGACTTTTTCATCTGTTTTCTAATACCCTCAATACTTTTAAGAACAAGATGATCGGGAGCATCCACAAAAACAAAAAATGAGTTTTCTGAAACAAAATTTAAAAAATTTGACAAGATTCTTCTGATATTCCCTCCTATTTCTTTAAGTGTATATGAGAAAAGAAAAAGGTCAACGGATTCTCCGATATCAAGGGAGTCTGTTTTTACAATTTTTGAATCAGTATCAATTTTTCTTAACAAATCGTATGATACATTTTGCTTGTCAATATAGTAAATCCTGTATTCAATATTCAAATTTTCAAAAAAATCTCTCATTGCCAGAGTGGAATTTCCGGGGCCTCCTCCAAAATCAACAGCAATCACTTTCTTTCTATCTGCAATATCCTCTTCTAAAAGAGACAAAAGGTAAACTGTTTTAAAATAATTTTGGTGAAAATAAAAAAATGAGTATGCTCTCAAATATTCTTTTGTGTAAAAGTATTCAGGACTGATTTTTTTTCTCAAGAAAATATCTGATAATTCTTTTACCTCATTTACATAGGTGCCCAGTAATTTAATATCAAAATTAAAAATTTCTTTTATCCTCTTTTCATAAATTTCAGCTCTTTTAATAAAAAAATCCATCATAATATCACAATCCTCAGGTGAATTTTATTTTTTATAATAAATTATGTCAACTAAGAAAAATATTTTTAATCTCCAAAAATCTTTAAAATATGGTGCTCTTCTGCTATAATTCAGAGATGAGCAATAATGTAATTGATATGATAAAAAAAGGAGGTAATTTTCAAATGAAAAAACAGGGAGGAATAGTAATTACGATAATAATAGTTGTTTTGGCTGCACTCATTATTTTTAATTCAAATATTGTTCTCTCTCCCGGAGAGGCAGCTGTTATCTTTAATAAAGTTACAGGAAATATGAGGCTTGCAGCAAATCCTGGATTTTATATTTTAATACCTTTTGTGGAATCTTACTATAGATATGATATTAAAATTCAAACATATACAATGAGCCAAACTCAATGGGAAGGAGAGGTTAAAGGAGATGATAGCCTTAAAGCACTGACTTCGGATGGTCAGGTTGTTTATCTCGATTTAACCGTTAGATACCATCCTGATGTAAATAAACTAATTAAGCTACATAAAGAGATAGGTATGGATTATGCGACAAAGGTAATAAGACCTCAGATAAGAAGTTTTGCGAGGCTTACAATCTCCAAATATCCCGTAATTGATGTATACTCCGGGAAAAGAGAAATAATACAGGATGAAATCTATAAAAAGCTCTTAAAAGTTTTTAAAGCTAACTATATAATTTTAGATGAAGTTTTGTTAAGAGATGTTAGATTTAGCGCAGATTTTCAAAAAGCGATAGAAAGAAAACAGATTGCTCAGCAGGAAGCTAAAAGAATGGAATACTTGAAACAGGCAGCAAAAATAGAGGCTGAGAAAAAGGTTATTGAGGCGGAGGGTGAGGCAAAAGCTCTGAGAGTTAAAGGGGCTGCACTTGCAAGCAATCCTGCTCTCATCCAGTACGAATATGTACAAAAACTTGCTCCAACTATTCAGACAATAATTACAGATGGGAAAACAATAATATCATTGGGGGATATTTTAAAATATAAAAAATGAAGTATTTAAGAGAAAGTGAGAAAAGAAGAGGTGTAAGATGGCATTAAGCGGTTCATTATCAGAGATAAGTCTTGCCGATATAATCCAGCTTATCGGGAATATGGGCAAAACAGGAAGGATAAAGCTTGTCAGAGACAATGAGACAGGATATATCTACTTTTCAAATGGCAAGCTTGTTCATGCTGAACTTGAAAGTGAAAATCTTACGGGAGAAAGTGCTATCTATAGGCTTGCTTCATGGAAAGAAGGGGATTTTTCTTTTGAAGTGGATCAAAAACCAGAAAAAGTCACCATCAAAAGACCTTTTGCCACAATACTTATGGAAGCTGTAAGGATAATGGATGAATGGGAGCTTATAAGGAAAAAAATTTCCTCTGAAAAAGTAATTCCTTATTTTAAGGACATTGATCCTGAAAATCAGAGAAGAATCACATTAAATACAAAAGAATGGTTTGTGCTTTCCAAAATTGATGGTAAAAAAAGTATTAAAGAGATTGCTTTTGAATCAAAAATGAGTATTTATGAGGTGGCAAAAATATTCTACGGTCTATCGGTTAATGATCTCATAGAGTTTAAGCCACCCACGGAAAGTTAGGAGAAATTTTGTTTCCAATAAGCGATGAAAATCCTTCCAAATCTGTTCCCTATGTAAATTACACAATAATTGTTATAAATATTCTGATATTCTTTTTTGAACTGACCTTAAATCAACAACAGCTTGCAAAATTTATTTATGAATACGGAATAGTTCCTGCAAGAATCTTCTTCCCCTCTTTCACTGCAAAATATGAATTTACAACCTCACCATTAACAACCTTCTTTACTTCCATGTTTCTTCACGGTGGATGGATGCATATAATTTTTAACATGTGGGCACTTTTCATTTTCGGAGATAATGTAGAGGATAAATTAGGTCATTTCAAATACTTGATTTTTTATTTAGGCTCCGGACTAATCGCAGGATTAATTCACTCTGCTTTTAATTATAATTCAACAATGCCATCTATTGGAGCATCGGGAGCCATAGCTGGTGTTATGGGTGCTTACGCAGTGCTGTTTCCCTTTGCAAGAATAAAGACTTTATTTATTTTCTTTATCTTTCCCATTATTGTCTATATTCCCGCATTTTTTTATATAATGTTCTGGTTTTTCATGCAGTTTTTTTCAGGAACTCTGTCTCTTATGGGAGCTGAGGGAACTCCTATTGCATGGTGGGCGCACATAGGCGGTTTTTTAGGAGGAATTCTTCTTTTATTTGTATTTAAAAAAGATGTCAGGTTTCCGCCCCACCGCTATATACATATAGAATATTAAACTTTTAAATTTTTACTATTTTCCTTATTCTTAAAATATCCTTTTCAGAAAGTTTAACTTTTCCTGCTTTTGCATTGGACTCAAGCTGCTTAACAGTAGAGGCAGAAGGAATAACTGGTCCCATACCCGGAATCGTAAGCATATAGGCTAAAACAAGTTGATTTAGCTCTAATCCCAACCTTGATGAAATAGATTTTAATTCTTTTAAAATTTTAAAAACCCTTCTTTTATTAATCTTTCCCCAATCTCCTTCATCAAAAATTCTAAAACCTGGACCGACTTTTGAAGGCTCCAGATACTTTTCTGTCAGAAGCCCTCTTGCAAGGGGACTCCATGCTATAAAAGATATATTATTTTTTGCACAATAATCCAGTACTCCTGAATATTTAGGATTTTCTCCATTAATTATATCAAACTGATTTTGTACAGCTAAAACTTTAGTTCTGACATTTTCTAATTTTTTATACATCCGAAGCTGATCCTTGGTAAAATTTGAAACAGCAAAGTATCTGACCATATCACCTCTTATAAGATCTTCCACTGCAGCAAGGCTTTCATCAGGAGGTGTGTCGGAATCATAAGAATGAAAGTATAGCAAATCAATATAATCTGTCTGCAATCTCTCAAGTGATGCATAAACTGACTCCAATATATTCAACCTCGAAAGTCTGCTATGATTTGGTGTTTTCCCGTCCATACTACCAAAAAGTTTTGTCGCGAGAATTATATTTCTTCTCTGGTCCGGATTTTCCTTAAACCATTTACCGATTATTCTTTCGGAGTTTCCGGAGGAAGCATTGTATCGGTTAGCTGTATCCCAAAATGTCACACCTAATTCAACAGCTTTGTCAAAAATTTTCAATGCTGTTTTTTCAGTAACTCTTGAACCATCTCCTGTTTCAGGATAGCCGATCTTCCATGTGCCTAAACCAATATTTGAAACTCTTAATCCGGAATTTCCCAACAACCTGTAAGGCATTCCATTAAACTCATCAAAAGTCCACGGAAGACCATATAAATCTTTATTTGGTTTTAAATAATCCATTTTACACCTCCTTCAATGTAAATTAGCAAACAAAAAAAGAGTTGTCAACCTCATATCACTAAACTGTAAGTAATCATTATATCTTATTCTTTTTTCAATTAAGAAAATAATTTTATCAGAACTTTTCTAAATTCACTTAATGTATAGGGTTTTTGAAGAAAGGCCACATCTCCATTGATTTTTTTTGAAATTTCGGGATGGGTTAAAGGATATCCAGAACTAAATATAAACTTTAAATCGCCTTTAATTTTTATAACTTTTTCATAGAATTCAAGACCATCCATTTTAGGCATTACCACATCTGAGAGAACAAGCTTCAGATTTTCTATCTTTTCCACAATCTTCAAAGCTTCAATTCCATTTTTGGCAGAAAAAACATTAAAACCAAAGGAAGACAAAAATTCTTTTCCCACTTTTAAAACGCCTTCATCATCCTCAACAATAAGAGCATTTCCCTCAAATTTTATCTCCCTCTCTATAATTTCTTCTCCGAATTCTTTGTCTTTCCCTTTATTATCAACTTTCCCTTTATAAACAGGCCAATAAATTTTTATAGTGGTACCTTTTCCCAACTCTGAATAAGCATATATAAATCCTTTGTTTTGCTTTACAATCCCGTAAACAGTTGAAAGTCCAAGCCCCGTACCTTTTTTTGTTTCTTTTGTAGTAAAAAAAGGTTCAAATATTTTATCCATCGTCTTTTTATCCATCCCGATTCCTGTATCTGTAACTTTTAGTAATACATATGTTCCTTCAGAACTTCCGAGATGTGTTCTAACATACTCTTTAGTGATTACAATTTGCTCTGTTTCTATTAAAATCTTTTTTTCTTTCTTTTTTGATAAAAGAATAGCATCACGACTGTTTGCAACCAAATTCATTACTATTTGCTCTATTTGAGTTTTATCTGCATATATTTTCTCAATATCCTCCTTGAGATTAAAAATTAATTCTATGTCTTCACTTACAATCCTCTTTAGCATACCTTTTAGCTCAAGAAGAGCTCTATTTATACTTATAACTTTTGGTTTTATTACCTGTTTTCTACTGTAGGCAAGGAGCTTTGAAACAAGATCTCTCGCACTTTCACTCGCTTTTTTTATATTTTTTACTTTTTTTAACGCTTTTTCATTGCCACTAAGATCATGGGGTAATAAATCTGTGTATCCTAAGATTGAAGTTAACAAATTATTAAAATCATGGGCAATCCCTACTGCAAGACTCCCAATTGCTTCGAGTCTCTGTATCTGTTTTGATTGCTCTTCGAGTTTTTTCTCCTTTGTAATGTCCAATTCTATTGCAGCAAAGTTGATAATCTTATTGTTTTTGTCTTTTATGGGAAAAATAGTGGATCTTGCATAGTATAGAGAACCATCCTTTTTCTTGTTTATTATATCTCCCTTCCAGATTTCTCCCTTCAGCACTGTTTTCCAGAGGTTCTCATAAAAACTTTTATCATGTTTCCCGCTTTTTAAAAATTTAGGCTTCTTACCTTTTACTTCATCAAAAGAATAACCGGTTAATTCTTCAAAATAAGGATTCACATATTCTATTCTTCCCTCTTCATCCGTAATGAAAATACTTGTACTTGTTTGTTCAACTACAGAGGAGAGTGTAAGGAGTTTTTTTTCATAAGCTAACCTTTCGCTGATATCCCTTGCAATTATAAGAATAGAATCTATATCTCCCTCTTTTATTATGGGGGTAGAGATTACTTCCATATCTATTCTTGTTCCATCTTTTCTTTTAAGATATGTGTAAAATTTAAAGGAAGAATAATCTCCCTTTTTTCTCTTATTTAACCTTTCTTTTAATTTTAATAGTTCCTCTTGGGGTAAAAAATCTATTATATCTTTCCCTATAATATCTTCCCTCTTTAATCCCGATGCTTTAAGAGCTGAACTGTTTAGATATTCTATTTTCCCTTTAATGTTATGAATAATAATAAAATCCTCAGCGCTTTCAGCTAAGGTTCTATACTTTTGCTCACTTTCAGTTAGATCTTCAAGGGTATAAGCATTTTCAAGGGCAAGTCCAATAGTCTTTCCTATTGACTCAAGGGCATTTCTTTCGTCTTTATCTATATCAATTTTCCTCTTATAAACAATATGCATAATACCGACAGCTTTGTCTTTTGTAATTAAAGGTAATAATATTGCCGATTTAAAACCCTCTTTCAGCAAAGCTCTCTTTATGAGGGGTTTCATAGTTTTATCTTTTTCTATGTCGGTTATTAGAATTACTTTTTTTTCTTTGGTTGTTCTTCCGCTTCTGCTGCCTTTTAAAGGAATCTCTTTTGCGATTTCCACTATTTCTCTTGAAAAACCATAGCTGTATACCAACTCAAGAACTTCTTTATTCCAATTTACTTTAAAAATTGAAATTGAGGGTTCTCCCAGATATCCTTCCATAATTTCAACAGATGCTTGCATAATATCTTCAGGTTTCGTCATACCACTCAATCTTTCTGAAAGTTCGTTGATTTTTTCAAGGGAAGATATCTTTCTTCTAAGCTCCCTGTTTTTATTATCTAAAGCTTCCGCTATTTCCTTTTCATTGGTTATATCTGTTAAAATTCCCAAAATATACGGTTTTTCGTTCCTATAAAAAAGTCTTATATTATCCTTAAACCAATGGAGATTCCCATCTTTGAGCTTTATTCTATATTCTATTGACATATTTTTCCTTGATTTTACTATTTCCATATACTTTTTATATACTTTATTTCTATCTTCCTCTACTATGTGACTATCCCACAATGAAGGGTTTTCATAAAAGTCTTCAGGCTTATATCCTGTATAATTTTCAACATGAGGACTTATAAAATAGATTGAAAATTTCTCTTCAATTTTTAAGATATATACAATCCCCGGGATATCTTCAACAAGAGTTTTAAACAACTTTCTTGAATCTTCCGCTTCTTTTATCTTTTCCTTAAGATAATCAGCATAAAGAAAGAATGCAAAAAGGATAATCATAATAATGGCAATATAATCTTCATATGGATCCAATATGTCATAAGACAAAAAATGCTGTATAAAGTTTGAAAAGGGAATAAAAGCATAGCCCAATGTAAACAGCATAAGAAACACTGAAATAGAACCAAAAAGTTTTCTTTTTTTAAAAATTAAAATAAAAAAAGAAAAGTTAAAAACTATAAA
>JALXDT010000071.1 GCA_027070475.1 Candidatus Aminicenantota bacterium
GTATTATATTTATGTAATTTATTCTAAGATTTCGGAGGTTTTTATGAAAAAAAAGGTTTCTTTGTTTTTAATCTTTTTATTAATCGTTGGACTTGCTTATTCAATTACTCTTCAGGAGATTTTGAAGAAAAATTATGAAGCAAGAGGCGGACTTGATAAGCTAAAAGGGATTAAAACCCTGTATCTTGAAGGAAAAATGGTTAATACTCAGCAGAATGCTGAAATGCCCATCAAAATGTGGTATAAGATTCCGAACAAAATGAGGTTTGAAATTGAGATGATGGGTAAGAAAATTGTTCAGGCTTATGATGGAGAAAAGGCCTGGTGGATTATGCCATTTTTAGGACCAGAACCAAAATTGATGCCAGAAGAGCAGGCAAAATCTTTTAAAGATCAACTAAATTCTTTTTCACCTCTGGTGGATTATGAGAAAAGAGGAATTAAGATAGAGTATGTTGGAAAAGATGACCTTGAAGGGACAGAGGTTTATAAATTAAAATTGACATACAAGAGCGGTAAAGTAGCTTATTATTATCTTGATGCTGATTCAGGAATAGAACTTATGTCAGAAGCTTTTGTGAGCCGAGGTGGTGAGGAGAGAAAGGTTCAATCTATTTTTAGCGACTACAAAGAGGTCAATGGAGTCTATTTCCCCTTTACCATAGAAACAAAATCAGGAGATATGACCGCCGGTTCAATGACATTTTCTAAAATCCTCGTTAATAAAGATTTCCCTGATTCAATCTTTGAATTTCCTAAAAATAGCGCTAAATAGGGATTTAAAATGAAAAATAAAGGAGTTCTTGTATTTTTTATTGCTATTATTTTGGGTTTTTCAACTATATCGTTTTCAAAAGCTGTCTTGGATTCCTCTGCTTTTAATGGTTTAAAAGCTCGTGAAATAGGCCCTGCTGTCATGGGAGGAAGAATTACAGCCATAGAAGGTGTTGCATCAAATCCGAATATCATCTATGTTGGTTCAGCAGGAGGCGGAGTCTGGAAAAGTATAAATGGCGGAACAAGCTTTGTTCCGATTTTTGATGATTATACAATGTCAATAGGGAGCATAGCAGTTGATCAGAATAATCCTGATACTGTGTGGGTTGGAACAGGTGAAACGAATATGAGAAATACTGTTTCTGTAGGGACAGGTCTTTATAAAAGCACAGACGGAGGAAGGCACTGGAAAAGAGTAGGTTTTGAAAATTCGGAAAGAATTGCAAAGATTGCTATAGATCCTAAAAATTCAAATATTGTTTATGTTGCTGTTCCCGGCCATTTATGGGATGATTCAAAGGATAGAGGGCTCTACAAAAGCACAGATGGCGGAAAAACCTGGAAAAAAATCTTATATGTTAATGAAAAAACAGGTTGCATAGATGTTGAAATCGACCCTCAGAGACCTGAGGTTATCTATGCCTCTATGTGGCAATTCAGAAGATGGCCATACTTTTTCAAGTCCGGTGGTCCCGGTAGCAATATTTACAGAAGTGATGATGGAGGGAAAACCTGGAAAAAGATAAGAAAGGGACTTCCGAAAGGAATGTTGGGAAGGATCTCTCTTGCAATAGCTCCTTCAAGACCGGGAACCGTTTATGCAAATGTTGAAGCAGAGAAAAAATCAGGTTTATATGTTTCCTATGATATGGGAGAGAATTGGAAATTTGTGAATGGCTCTAACTTTGTAAAGATGAGGCCATTTTATTTTTCCCACTTTGTGATTGATCCCAAAGATTTTAGAAGATTGTATCTTACAGGTTTATTTTTATCTATTTCTAAAAATGGAGGAAAAAGCTTTTCATTTCCATTTTCAATGGGAGGAGGGGTTCATCCAGACCTACATGCTATCTGGATAAATCCTAAGAACACTAAACAGGTTTTTGTAGGATGCGATGGTGGTGTTTACAGATCAAACAATTATGGTCAGCAATTTGAATTCTTATCAAGCCTTCCTGTATCTCAGTTTTATCATGTTTACTATGACCTTGAAACTCCCTATAATGTTTACGGAGGATTACAGGATAATGGAGCCTGGTATGGACCTTCAAAAAGTTTTAGCTCTCTGGGTATTCAAAACAAGGAGTGGAAAAATGTCGGTGGTGGAGATGGTTTTTATGTCTATCCCCATCCGAAAGATAGGGATATTGTTTACTATAGCTGGCAGGGTGGAGAGCTTGTAAGATTTAACAGAAGGACAAAGGAATCCAAATCCATAAAACCTTTACCTACAAAAAAGGGAGAACCTGAATACAGATTTAACTGGAATGCAGCGGTTGCATTAAGCCCCAATGATCCTGAGACTATTTACATAGGAGCTCAATTTCTCTTTAAATCAACAAACAGAGGTGATAGCTGGACTAAAATATCTCCTGATTTAACAACAGATGATCCTAAAAAGCAGCAACAGGAAAAATCAGGTGGACTTACCCCCGATGATACGACAGCTGAAAATCACTGCTCTATTGTTACTATTTCTGAATCACCTCTTAACAAAAATTTAATCTGGGTTGGCACAGATGATGGAAATCTTCAAATCACAAGAGATGGAGGCAAAAGCTGGAATAATGTTGTAAAAAACATAAAAAATCTTCCCCCGAATACATGGTGTTCCTCTATTATTGCAAGCAGATTCAAAGAGGGAAAAGCCTATGCAACATTTGACGGACATAGAACAGGGGATATGAAAACCTATGTGTTTGTGACGGAAGATTATGGAAATACATGGAAGCCTTTGGCAAAAAATAATATCAAAGGATATGCTCACATTATAAGAGAGGATTTGAAAAATGAAAATCTTCTGTTTTTGGGGACAGAATTCGGACTCTATGTTTCCATAGATGGAGGAGAAAATTGGGCAAAAGTAAAATCTGTTCACAGTGTTGCAGTTAGGGATATTCAAATTCATCCAAAAACAAATGATCTCATTCTTGCAACACACGGAAGAGGAATTTTAATCATAGATGATATAACACCTTTAAGAGCTTTAAATGAAAAGGTTCTTGAATCCTCCGCATATATGCTCCCTTCAAGACCATCTGTGATGAGTACACCGACCTCATTTCAGGAATTTCCGGGCAATGGAGAATTTTTCGGAGAAAATCCTCCCGAAGGTGCTATGATTACATATTATCTTAAAAAGAGACACATCTTCGGCACATTAAAGGTTCAGGTTCTGGATAAAAATGGAAAGATTATTCAGGAATTTCCGGGAGGAAAGACAAGAGGAATAAATAGAATTTACTGGGGAATGAGATATAAGGGACCTAAGATGGGAGCAAGCCCTGGCCTATCTTTGATGATAAATGTAGGGCCTATGGTTCCCGAGGGAGAGTATACTGTAAGGCTCATTAAAAATAAGAAAACATATGAAAGTAAGATAAAACTTATCCCTGATCCCATAGCTGCCCATTCCAAAGAGGACAGAGAGATAAGATACAAGGCTGTTATGAGATTATACAAAATGCTTGAGAGATTAGGTTACATTGTTGATAACACCACATCTCTTATGAAACAGATTGAGAATATGAATAAAAAGAAAAAATATAAAAAACTTGAAAAATTCAGAAAAGAGCTTTTGTCCTTCACAAAGAGTATAGTTCAATATGGCGGATTTATGATGGAGCCTAAACTAAGAGGAAGAGTTTCGGGACTTTATACATATATAATGATGTATGGAGGAAGACCCACAGATTCTCAACTTCACAATATAGATGTTTTGAACTTTGAAGTTGAAAAGGCAAAGAAAAGATATGATTTACTTATGAAAAAACTCCCCTCTATAAATAAATATGTTAAAAAGAAATTCGGCAAGCAATTAAAAATCAAAACCTTTGAGGAGTATAAAAAGAGGAAGTAGTATTTTACGGTTTATCGTGAATTGAGGTAATATATATTGTAGGGGCAATTCATGAATTGCCCCTACAATTAATTAAATTAAATAGAAAACAAACAACAACAAACCAACAATCTTCAAAATCAGCTCATAGCTCAATGCTCATAGCATAAAGCTAATGAGATCCTCAACGCTTAAGGCTCTCGTAATCTTTACAAATAAATCCATAGATGATATTTTATAGAACCTTAATTGAGGAGGTCAAAAATGAATTATGGTGAGGCTCTTTCACTATTAAAAAAATATATGAAAAACAAGAATTTAATTAAGCACTGTATTGCTGTGGGGGCTTGTATGAAGGGACTTGCAGAAAAGTTTAATGAGGATGAGAATAAGTGGGAAATCGCAGGCCTTTTACACGATATTGATTATGAGATGATGAAGGATAATTTTGATGAGCATGGACTTAAAGGTGCTGAGATTCTAAAAGAGGAAGGTATAGAAGATGAGGATATCTTAAACTCAATAAGAAGACATCCGGGGCATAAGGGATATGAGCCTCAAACAAGGATGGATTGGGCACTTTACTCTTCTGATCCTTTAACTGGTCTTATTGTTGCAGCTACACTGATGCATCCGTCTAAAAGACTTAAAGAGGTTGATGTCAGATTTGTTAAGAAAAGATTTAAAGAGAAGAGATTTGCTGCAGGTGCAAACAGAGATCAGATAAGGCAGTGTGAAAAATTAGGACTTGAGCTTGATGAGTTTATAGAAATTTGCTTGAAATCAATGCAGGGAGTATCGGATGAGCTTGGATTATAGTAAAATTTTGAAAATCGCAAAAGAGGCTTCATATCAGGCGGGAAATTATCTTAAGGAGAATTTTGAGGTAAAACCCAAGGTTGAATTTAAAGGCGAGATAAATCTTATTACAGAAAGGGATAGAAAAAGCCAGCAAATTGTTTACAATATAATTTCCAACAATTTCCCCGAACATTCTATTTTGGGAGAGGAGGAGCTTAATGTTGAAAAAGACAAGAGCCTTCTATGGATTGTTGATCCTCTTGATGGAACAACAAATTATGCTCACGGCCTCCCTTACTTTTGTGTGAGTATTGCCTTTATGGAAGAGGGAGTAACAAAGGTAGGGGTGGTTTACAATCCGATGTTAGATGAAATGATCTGGGCGAAAAAGGATGAAGGGGTATATTTGAATGGAAAAAGGTTAAAGGTATCAAATGAGGTGGATATAAACAAGTCACTTATTGCAACAGGATTTCCCTATGATTTGAGAGAATCCGAAGAAAATAATCTTAATTATTTTAATGAATTTATTTTTAATGCACAGGCTGTAAGAAGATGTGGCTCTGCTGCCCTTGATCTTGCTTATGTTGCTGCAGGCAGATATGATGGATTTTGGGAGCTTAAACTTTATCCATGGGATACTGCAGCAGCAGCCCTCTTTGTAGAGGAGGCAGGGGGAAAGGTAACGGATTTTTCGGGAAATGAGTTTAATCCCTTTAAGAAGGAGTGCCTTGCATCCAATGGAATAATTCACAATCAATTATTGGAAATAATAAAAAAGGTGAGGGCAAAATGATTAAAAGACCTTCAAAAGATAGGTATTATCTTAATATAGCAAAAGAGGTTTCAACAAGGTCAACTTGTCTTAAAGTCTTAATAGGAGCAATAATTGTAAGGGAGGATCAAATAGTTGCCACAGGATATGTGGGAGCTCCCCGTGGCACAAAAAGTTCTCTTGAATGGGGGTTTTGTCTCAGAAAAAAATTGGGGATTCCCTCTGGCACTCAGTATGAACTTTGCAGGTCAGTCCATGCTGAGCAGAATGCCATTATAAATGCTGCAAGAGCCGGAGTCAGTGTTCTGGGCGGAGATATGTATATATACGGAGAGCTCAGGGATTCAGGTGAAATAATAAATGCTTTTCCATGCTTTATATGCAAAAAGATGATAATAAATGCAGGTTTGAAAAGGGTCATCTCATCCACAACGGATGGAAATTATAAAGAGTTTTTAGTTGAAGATTGGGTCAAAGAGTGGCAAGTTCAAGATATTATTGAGGACAAGTATAAATACGGAAGTTAACACCTTCTTATCTTAATCTTTTGACATATCTTATTTTGTATTTTAGTTTATTATTTATTCGATAGGTTCTGCTGTAAACATATTTCCCTTTAACATCAATTATTATAAATGTGCTTGGTGAGCCTTTATCTCCAATACCTCTTGCATGGCCTGCATCTATTTGCCACACTCCGCTTATATTAGTAATACTGTAGTTGTGTGTGTGTCCGCAAAAGTAAGCTACAACATTTTTTTCTTTTAAAAGTTTCCAGAATCTTGTTCTGTTTTTTCTATAATAGTTTAAACTGCTCCTTTCATGTCTCATTCTGACGGTGTCATAATCAGGCATCGGATAAGCCGGTGAATGGCCGAATACAAATATATGCTCTTTTTTGGTTTTGTTGATATCATTTAAGAGCCAGCTGTAAAGTTCATCGGTAATATTACCGCCAGAGGATTTCATTTTTTGCCATACATTGTAGCCTTCGCAGTATTCATTTAATATAATAAAGTGTGAATTTTTGTAGTCAAAAGAATATGTGGTTTTTTTGCAGGATTGAGGTCCCCAATTAACTATATTTGGGGGTAAATCTCCATTTTTATCTAATTTATAATTTAATATCCAGTTCATATCCGAGCTTGTTTCAGCTTCATGATTGCCTACTACGGGAAACCATAAAAAATCCTTGCCAAGATATTTTGAAATTGTCCAGTAAACCTGAGAAGGGGGATCAATATCTCCGGGACTTACCATAAAAGCTGATTTTGATACTTTTTTTATTGCCTCTACAACTCCTCTAAAATATTCTGGAGTATCATATTTCCCTTCTCCCGAATATTTTCTCATATCAGCTGTAACTGAGAAAGAGAATTTTTCCATTGAATAAAGAGTAAAAACCATAAAGCCAAGCAATAAAAACATTAATACTTTTGTGAAATTTTTCATATTATCACCTCAATATAAAATCTCGATACTATTTTCACCTAAAAGTGATGATAATTCATTGATTGTTTCTTTTGAAGGATTTATCCCTGGAATTTCATAGGATCTTACCTTCAAAATTTTTGAGTTTACCCTTAATAAAAAATTAATAAGGGTATTTCCTCTGTTATTATCAAGCATTCTATAAAGAGTATCTTTGATAGAATCTAAATTATTATAATCAATCTTAATGTTTATCTCTCTTATATTTTTATTTAGCGCCTCATCAATTGACATTATATCCTCTAACTGGATGTTTTTTCTTGTGTTAAACTCTGAAATTCTTCCTTTTATCCATACGATTGATGTATCATCTATGAGTTTAAAGTTTCCTTTTAATTTATCTTCAAAGGCGAGAACCTCTATTCTTCCTGTTAAATCCTCAATTGTTAAAATATATGTTTTTCTATCTCTTTTCTTTTTTACTGTTTTACCAACCACAATTCCGGCGATTTTGACAAAATCTTTGTGGCCGTTTTCCTCTTCCTGTATATCATTTATAGTTGTATTGATTATTAAGTGTAGTTTATCTTCATACTTTAAAAGAGGAGATTTTGATATAAAAAAGCCTAACACTTCCTTTTCAAATTTTAGCCTTAAATTTTCATCCCAATCACTGCCACTTGCAGGGATCTTGATTTCCGGATACTCTGGTTTGAAGAGGGTGGGTCCTCTGTTTATTTTATACTTTGAAACCAATTTTAAAGTATCATCAATCTTGTTAAAAAAATCCATCCTTGAATCAATAAGTGAGTCGAGAGCTCCAGCCTTTGTAAGAGCCTCAAGTATTCTTTTATTGATTGCCTTGGAATCAACCTCAAATAAAAGCTCCGAAAGATTTCTGAAATGCCCTAAATCTTTTCTTGTTTGAATTATAGATTCAACAGCTTTTTCTCCCACATTTTTAATGGCTGATAATCCGAATCTTATTGTTGAGTCATCAACTACAGTAAAACTGATTCCACTCTCATTTATATCAGGGGGTAAAACTTTGATGCCCATTCTTTTTGCCATATTAATGTATTTAACAATATTATCCTGTCCTGCAGAACCTTTATCAGCTTCATTTTTAAGAAGGGCTGCTACATAGTAAACCGGATATTCTGTTTTTAAGTATGCTGTTTGATAGGCAAGATAAGCATAGGCTGTTGCATGGGATTTATTAAATCCGTATTTTGCAAACTCTGCCATCTTGTCAAATATATTTTCGGCGACTTTTAAGGACACTTTGTTTTTGCTTGCTCCCTCTATGAATTTTACTCTCATCTCAGCCATAAGTTTTTTCTTCTTTTTACCCATAGCTTTTCTCAATTTGTCAGCTTCAGCCATGGAAAATCCGCCTAAAACATTTGCAACCCTCATCACCTGCTCCTGATATACAATAACTCCGTAGGTATCCTTTAAAATATCTTCAAGAGCCGGGTGATCATATTTGATCTTTGAACTATCAAACTTTCTCTGAATAAATTCTTCTGCCATTCCTGACTTTAAAGGTCCAGGTCTGTAAAGTGCATTTAATGCTATCAAATCTTCAAAGACAGATGGTTTGGCTCTTTTCAAAAGATCTTTCATCCCTCTGCTTTCAAATTGGAAAACTCCGTCTGTTTCCCCTTTTTGAAATAATTCAAAAACCTCTTTTATATCAAGGGGTATGTTTTCAAGATCTATGTCAAGATTTTTGTGCATTTTTACAAGTTCTATTGTATCTGTGATAATACTTAAATTTCTGAGGGCAAGAAGATCCATTTTTAAAAGTCCCAGAGCTTCAACATCTTCCATAGAGTATTGGGTTGTAATTTCATCTTTTTTCCCTTTATAGAGGGGAAGATACTCTGTGAGTGATTCCCTTCCTATAACAACTCCGGCTGCATGAGTGGAGGTATTTCTTGAAAGTCCTTCAAGTTTTAATGCCATTTCAAGGATTCTTTTATAATTATTGTTTTTCTTTACCTCTTCCCTCAGCTCCTGTGATTCTTTAAGAGCCACGGATAGAGTGATTTTGCCCCCATCAGCGGTTCTTTCAGGTATCATTTTCGCAAGTTTATCAACTTCAATTAATGGTATTTCAAGAACTCTTCCCACATCTCTTATCACAGCTCTTGCAGACATTGTCCCGAAAGTTATTATCTGAGCAACTTTGTCCTGACCGTACTTTTCCCTTACATAATCTATTAATTCATCTCTTCTCTGAGATTCAATATCTATGTCAATGTCAGGCATTGAAATTCTTTCGGGATTTAAAAATCTTTCAAAAATAAGATCATACTTTAAAGGATCAAGCTCTGTAATCCCAAGGCTGTAAGAAACAAGGCTTCCCACAGCAGAACCCCTTCCAGGACCTACTCTTATTCCTCTATCTTTTGCAGCATGGATTATATCCTGAACAATTAAAAAATAGCCGGGAAAACCCATTTTTTTTATTACTTCTATCTCATAATCAAGCCTTTTTTTATAATCTTCAAAAGTATGATTAACAGAGCCCTCCTTTATGGATTCTTTAATCTTCTGGCTTTTTTCTTCAAATCTTTTTCTTGTGAGCTCTTCAAAATAGCTCTCCTCTGAATAACCTTCGGGGATTGGGAATTTTGGTAAATAGTATATTCTGTTTCCATTTTCATCCTCTGTTTTAAATTCAAAATCAACACTATCTAAGATTTTCAATGTGTTTTCATATGCTTCGGGTAAATCCGGAAAGAGTTCAAACATTTCTTCCTGAGATTTGAAATAAAATTCCTCTGTTTTAAATTCCATAGGGCATGGTTCACTGATTGTTTTTTGCATTTGAAGACATAACAAAATTTTATGAGAAAGATTATCCTCCTTTGTTAAATAATGGGAATCATTTGTTACCACAAGAGGAATACCTGTTTTTTTTGAAAGTTCTATTAATTTGGGATTCACAGCTTTTTGACTTTCATAGCCATTGTCCATTAACTCAAGATAAAAATCTCCATTAAAAATATCTTTATACCAGAGAGCTGTTTTTTCTGCTTCCTCAAATTTATTGTTAAGGAGAAGTCTTGGTATTTCCCCTTGAATACATGCTGACATACCAATGAGCCCCTCAGAATACTTTTCAAGTATTTCCTTATCTATTCTCGGTTTCCAGTAAAAACCCTCAAGATAGGAAGATGTTAGAAGTTTGTTAAGATTTTTGTATCCTGTTTCATTTTTTACAAGGAGAATCAGATGATAATATCCTTTTCCCTCTTTGTCCTTTTCCAGTCTTGATTTTTTTGCAAGATATGTTTCCACTCCGATAATAGGTTTAATACCTGCTTTTTTTGCTTCAAAAAAGAATTGAACAGCTCCGAAAATATTACCGTGATCTGTAACCGCAACGCCCGGCATTCCAAATTCTTTAACCTTTTCAATCAGTTCCTTTATCCTGATTGCTCCGTCAAGAAGCGAATACTCACTATGTAGATGCAAGTGCACAAAGTTTTTCATTTTTTCCCTCTTTTTTTAGTTTTATAATTTAATATTAGTTAAAGCTAATGTCAAATGAAAAAATCGTGAGAAATTAAGATATAATACAATATATGCAACCCTATTTTAAAATAATACTAAATATTGAGTTTTTTCTCATTTTTTATATCGTTTTATAATTGGCTTATTTTCAGAAATTGTTGTTTTATGTATGAGAAAAAGCTCATAATTCAATGCTCAAAGCTTTCGCTGTCCTTTTCGGGAAGATTATTTTTCGCAAAAAAGGGGGCAATTCATGAATTGCTCCTACAATATTAATTGCTGTTCATTTTTTTGTTTTGACTATTTAGAATTGAAATGGTAACATAAAAAAATGAGTCAGATTGATATTGAGGAAATTCTTAACCAATTGCCTTTTCTCTTTTTTGTGGTTAATGAAAAATTTGAGCTTCTCTATGAAGATATAATAACAAAAAAATATTTCAAAAGAAAAGATATAATAAATATTGCAAAAGGGGTTGTTGACGGATTAAAGGGTTGTCTGAAATCTCAGAAAAAGCTTCTTTGTAGTATTGAAAAAAGTTATTTCACAGGGGAAAAGAGGGTACATATTAAGTGGTATGTGAATTATAAAGAAGAGGATTATATATTCTCTGGCTTTGATATAACAGATAAAGTGGAGAGTGAAGAAAAATTCAGGCTCCTTGTTGAATTTTCAGGAAATTTGATTTATTGGGTGACCCCTGAAAAAAAATTAAAATATATCTCCCCTAATTGTAAAGAGATCACCGGTTATGAGGATATAGAATTTTATAATGATCCGAATTTATTAGTAAAAATTGTTTACCCTGAGGATATTGAGAAAATAGATGAACATAATAGAGGAAGAAAGGTTACTGAAGATGATAGGTCTCACATTGAATTTAGAATTGTTAGAAAAGATGGAAAAATCAGGTGGATGAAGCATTTTTGTAAGCCAATTTTTGATAAAAATGGAAATTTTCTTGGAAGAAGAGGTGCAAATCAGGATATAACAGAATATAAAAATCTTCATGATAAAATGATAAATACTCAGAAAGTTGAAATATTGGGCAAGGTTGCAGGAGGAGTGGTTCATGATTTTAATAATATTCTTGCAGCAATTTCTGGGCATACTGATCTGGCATTGAGAACAATTCCTGAAAATTCAAAAGCGGCAAAATACTTGAAAAACATAAAGAGCAGTGTGAAAAAAGGTGAAAGTATAACATCCAAATTACTTTCATTTTCCAAGAGCAAAATAAAAGAGAAAAAGTATTTTGAATTAAGCAAAATTATTTCTGAATTTTTTCCTGTCTTGAGAAGATTGATTGGGGAAGATATAAAACTTGAGGTTTTGTTGAATTATAAAGGTGTGATTTATGGAGATCCTTCTGATATAGAACAGATAGTAATGAACCTTGTTTTAAATTCAAGAGATGCGGTTAGAGAAATAGAGATTTACGAGAGTGAAAGAAAAAAGATTTTTCTTAAAACAGAGGCTGTTTTTGTTGAGAATGAAATTGTTGATTCAACGGGTAGAAAAGTAAAGAGAGGAAAATATGCTTTAATCAGTGTAAAAGATAATGGGATTGGAATAAAAAAAGAATTTTTAGCTAAGATATTTGAACCTTTTTACTCAACAAAAAATACAGGAACAGGGCTGGGGTTATTTATTGTATCTTCTGTGGTCAAAGATAATAAAGGGTATATATTTATAGAAAGTAAGGAGATGGAAGGAACAGAAATAAAGGTTTTATTACCAGAGGTGGAGGCAGAAGAATTGGGAGAAGTTGAAGAGAAGGAAGAATATATAGAGGAAGAAAGATTGCTTTTTAAAGGAAAGAAGGTTCTTTTTGTTGAAGATGAACCAGATGTGAGGGATTTTGTTGTACAGGCATTGAACCTTCTTGGTTGTGAGGTTTTATCTGCAGGAAATGGTCATGAAGCCTTAAAAATTTTAGAGTCAATGGATTTTGATGTTAATATTTTGATAACCGATGTTGTAATGCCAATTATGACAGGAGAAGAGCTCGTAAAAATAGTTAGAAAAAAAGCTCCATCTATAAAAATTATTTTATCTTCAGGTTATACGAATGGTTATATCAATATGAAGGATAGAAAAGAATTTGACCTTTTCCTTAAAAAACCATATTCAATAGATGATTTGAAATCAGCTATTTTCCATCTTTTAAAATAAAATTTATACATTTGCATAAAAACTGTTTTCTTTGTTTAAGTTATAAAGTTTAAAAGTTAGATTATAACCTTTTTACATTCTGCCCTCTGTAATACCCTCCACTATTTTCCCAACTGTAAATTAAAATTTGTTTTAACAGAAAGATAGAGCAAGAAGAAATCTTCATCAGAGAGAGTAAACTCATAGAAGATGGGATAAGAGCTGGGCTTGACACAATTTAGCCCTTAATTTATAATCATCAAATCATGAAAAAATGGGTATATGTTAAAGATTTAAAAAATTATGTTGGAGAGACGGTTGAGATCAAAGGTTGGGTTTACAATCTGAGATCTTCCGGTAAAGTAAGATTTATTTTGTTAAGAGATGGAACAGGTATTGTTCAAACTGTGATGTTTTCTCCCACAAAGGATTCTCCTCAGTTTAAAAAGTTTGATGAACTATCTCTTGAAAGTTCTGTAATACTCTGGGGTAAAGTAAAGGAGGAGAAGAGAGCTCCCGGCGAGGTTGAAATAGAGATTGAAGATTTTGATATAGTCCAGATTAGTGAAGAATATCCGATTCAGAAAAAGGAGCACAGCATTGGCTTTTTAATGCCTTTAAGACATCTCTGGATTAGATCTAAAAAGCAGCATGCAATTTTAAAGTTGAGAGATATATTAATATGGAAAGTTAGAGAGTTTTATAAAAAAGAGGGATTTACTCTTGTTGATACTCCTATTTTAACTCCATCTTCCTGTGAGGGAACGACAACACTTTTTGAAACAGAATATTTTGACCAAAAAGCATACCTTTCCCAGAGCGGTCAGCTTTATAATGAAGCAAATGCAATGGCATTCGGGAAAGTGTATTGCTTTGGCCCTACATTTAGAGCTGAAAAATCCAAAACAAGAAGACATCTTATTGAATTCTGGATGGTGGAGCCTGAAGCTGCTTACTACAGGTTTGAGGATATGATTGGAGTGGCTGAAAGATTTGTTGAATACATTGTTCAAGAGACGATAAAAGAGGGAAAAGAGTATCTTGAAATACTTGAAAGGGATTTGTCTCAATTGGAGAATGTAAAAGCTCCTTTCCCAAGAATTAAATATACGGATGCCTTTAAAATATTAAAAGAGGAAGGTTCTCAAACTCCAGAGGGTGAAGATTTCGGAGGAACAGATGAGACAATAATCTCGTCAAAATTTGATAAACCAGTTTTTGTAACTCATTTTCCGGCAAAAATCAAAGCATTTTATATGCAACCTGATCCTGAGGATCCCGATTACACTCTAAGTTTTGATTTATTAGCTCCAGAAGGTTATGGTGAGATTATAGGCGGAAGTGAAAGAATCTATGATTATGATCTTTTGTTAAAAAAACTTAAAGAGCACGGATATACTGAAGAAGATTATAAATGGTATCTTGACCTTAGAAAATATGGGAGTGTTCCCCACTCAGGTTTCGGATTGGGGCTTGAGAGAACATTAGCCTGGATAACAGGTATTCATCATATTAGAGAGGCAATTCCATATCCGAGAACACTCTATAACCTTTATCCATAATGCCTTCATTTTCAATTGATATCCACGGCTGTCCCAAAGCTGTTTATGATAGTGAGATAATAGCAACAAAGCTTTTTGAGCATGATTTTGATTTTAAAGAAGAGGATGAAAAAAGGGATTATACGATTATTTTTACCTGTGGATTTTTAAAGGCTTCAAGGGAAGAGTCCGATGAGGCTATAAGAAAGGCTCTGAGCAATACTGAAAAAAACGGGAAAGTTGTTGTCGTAGGATGTTATAGCCAGATTTATTTTAATGAATTAAAGAAAAAATTTCCCGATGTCTATCTTTTTACAGGGGTAAATGAATTTCAAAAGCTTCCGGAGATTTTAAGAAAAAGAGAAAACCTGATTTCAAAAAATTATGAAAAGGAATTTGAATTTACCGGAAAAACAATTCTCACAGGCCAATATTGGGATTATTTGAAAATTTCCGAAGGATGTTCCCATAAGTGTAGTTTTTGCATAATTCCCAAGATAAGAGGAAAATTCAGATCAAGAGATTTTGACTCAATAAAAGTTGAACTTGAGATGTTGGAAAGTATTGGGATAGAGGAGATTAATATTATTTCGCAGGATAGCTCCTACTATGGAATAGATAAGGGGGATCAGCAGCTTGTGAAATTATTGGATTTGATTGAGAATAATTATGATTTTCCCTGGATTAGAGTGCTTTATCTGAATCCTATGCACATAAATGATGAGATAATAGAAAGAATAGGGCAGGGGAGGGTTCTTCCCTATTTTGACATACCTTTTCAGCATTCATCGGAAAAGATTTTAAAATACATGAAAAGAGCGGGAGATAAGAGAGCATATATGAAAATTATAGAAAGAATCAGGAAAACACATCCTGAAGCATTTATCAGAACATCTTTGATAACGGGTTTTCCGGGAGAAGGGGATAAAGAGTTTGAAGAGCTTGTTGATTTTGTTAAGGATGCAGAGTTTGATCATCTCGGGGTTTTTGTATATTCGGATGAACCCCTATCTTCCTCTTATATTTTAAATAACAAAGTTCCTGAAAATATTGCGGAGGAAAGATCAGAGATTATCTATGAAATTCAGAATGATATATTTCACAAAAAATTAAAAAAGCTAAAAGAGAGAGAGTTTGAATCAATTTATGAGTATGAAGATGATGATTTCATATATTCAAGGTTCTGGTTTCAGGCACCTGAAGGAATTGACAGTTTTTCTTATATTGAAAAAAGAGATGATTTAAGAGTAAAGCAACCATTTTTCAAAGCAAAGATAAATAAGTTTGATTTTGAATTAAATGGCTTTGAGGTAAAATATTTACCATAGATTCCGCTATTTTTTCTTTACTTTTAACTTAATCTGTGATAAAAAATTGGATGACTTCAAAGAAAGAGCCTTTTGAAATTCTTGTTTCCTCGGTAAGAAGATATATAAATGCGGGAGTAAAGAGCAGGCTCTGGAAATTTTTATCAAAATTAAGACCTGAGGATATAGCAAGAATAACTGATAGGCTTGTTTTTGAGAATAAAAAAATCATTTTTGAACTTTTAAAGGAAAAAGACATAACTCTTCTTGCAGAGGTATTAAGTGAAATAGATCCTGAAGATGCAGTTGAACTTTTAAAAGATTTGTCCCCTAAGGAAATATCGGAAATCTTAAATGAGTTCTCATCTGATGATGCTGCTGAACTATTATCAGAGTTTCCCGAGGATTTGAAGCAAAAGGTAATCCAGTGTATGAATAAAGAGGAATCCGAAGATGTTAAAGAGCTTTTACAGTATGAAGAGGATACAGCCGGTAGAATTATGTCTACCGATTATTATGCTCTTGAAGAGAATACTAAAGTAAGTGATGCTATAGCGGCAATTCAGCTTGCCACTGATGTTGAAGTACCTTTTTATCTCTATGTTGTGGATAAGGATTCAAGATTAACCGGTGTTGTTTCCCTTAAAAAACTTCTTTTGTATCCTCCGAAAACAAAGCTCAAAGATATAATGTTAAAGGATATAATTTATGTTACAACCGATACTGACCAGGAAGAGGTCGCGAGAAAGGTTGAAAGATATAATCTTGTGGCGATACCGGTTGTTGATAAAAACAAAAAATTAGTCGGTGTGATTACTGTTGACGATGTCATTGATATTATAAGAGAGGAGGCAACAGAGGATATATACAGAATGGCTGGTGTTGTTGAAGGTGAAAGAATTCAGGATCCTGTTTTTGATTCAATAAAAAAGAGAATCCCTTGGCTTATGCTTGCGCTTTTGACTACATTTTTTTCAGCTATTGTTATTACATATTTTGAAGGGGTTATTAAAAATGCTGTCATTCTTGCAGCTTTAATGCCCCTTGTAGCAGCACTGGGTGGAGTTGCCGGTAATCAAACCAATGCTGTTGTCGTGAGAGAGCTTTCAATGGGCGATTTTGACTGGAAGATGGGCAGAAGACTTCTTCTAAAACATTTTCTTTTGGGAGTAGCTCTGGGAATTCTTGTAGGAGTAGGAGGCGCTGTCTTTATTAAAATTGCTTATAAATTTCTTCATATAACAACTGGTCTTAATATTGGCATTGATTCCGGAATTATTATGATTTTCGGAATAGGTATATTTTTTAATATTTTAAACGGGCTTTTAATGGGGACTATAATACCAATGTCATTCAGATTTGTCGGTCTCGATCCGGCTCTTTCTTCAAATATGTTTGTTTCAATGTTTACGGATACTTTTGGATTTTTTATCTTTTTGCAGCTGGCAAAAGCCTTTTATCATGTATAGTTTATGAAAATTACTGAAAGAGGATACACTCTCTATTATTATGAAGGGGGGGGGATAGATAAAATAGTCTATTTTTTCACTGAAAACAGAGGGGTTATAGCAGGAATTGCAAAGGGAGCTAAAAAGAGCAAGAATCGTTTTGGCGGAAATCTTGAGCCATTAAATGAGGTTGAAATTATTCTTTATGAAAAGGAAAACAGGGAAATGCTCATAATAGAAAAGGTTAACATAATAAATGAAAATTTTTCCCTTCTGAGTGATTTTGACTCATTCAATTATCTTATGACCATAACAGATATAATAATTAAATTTACTCCCCATAATATAAAACAGGAAAAACTTTACAGACTATTTTCAGCTATAATTAGCTCTCTTCGTAATGGTGGTAAAATTGAAAAACTTTTTTCCTATTTTATTGTCTGGTTTTTAAGAATTGAGGGTATGCTTCCTGAATTTTCCCGATGTTATAATTGTGGAAAGGAGTATAAAAACTTTGAGGATTTTTATATTTCGGAGGATGGCTCAAGCCTTCTGTGCAGTGATTGTAAAACTTCAAAATCCATTTACATCCCTTCATCATTTAAAATCTTTTATCAATTAACAAAATCTATGGCTCCTGCTGAATGCTCTTCAATAGAATTTAGGGAATCGGGGGAGATAAGGAGGTTTTTAATAGAGCTTTTGAAAATTTATGGTGAAAAAAAACTAAAATCCTTTGAATATCTTGAAAAGCTTTCCGATTAAATATCAAAGATTATGTCAGCATAATAGTAGACTCTTTTTTTTATGATTTTAAGATTATGATAAGTTACAGCCTTTATATCATAGTTTGGAATAAAAGCATTTTCTTTTAATCTTTTAAAATAAATATTGCCTTTAAGTTCCAACTCAGTTAGCTTGCCAAATTCAGCCTTTGTAAAATGAAGAAAATCCGTTTCATAAAGATAGAGAAGCTCATTTAAAAATTTTACCAAAAGGGATTCATATGATTGAGCGGAAAATTTAAACTTTTCCTTTTTTTCATTGGGCATGTATTCTTTTACATCTTTTACTAATAATGAGGAAACCCCTTTTGCAGCATTTTGAAAAAGCTCACCGATTGTTTTGCCTCTTACAGAGATTCCGATATCAGCCGTAGTGTAAAATACTTTTATAGCTTTTGAGTTCAAGATATTGATTTTATGAATTTTAAAACTTCTTCTCTTGTGTCTTCTCTTTCAAGGGCAAGCCTTATGTTTGCCTTGACAAAGCCTGCCTTATTGCCGGTATCAAATCTTTCTCCTTCAAAAACATAGCCATAAACAGGAATTTTTGAACTTATTTTTTTTATTGCATCTGTTAGCTGAATTTCTCCTTTTTTACCGGCTTCAAGATTGTCTATTATCTCAAAGATTTCTTTTGGTAAGATGTATCTTCCTATAATCGCAAGTTTTGAAGGAGCCTCCTCAGGCTCGGGTTTCTCTATTAGATCCTCAATTTTAAAAACCCTTTCATCAATAAATTCACCTTTTACTATTCCATAGGAGCTTACATCTTTTTCCTCTACTTCCATAAGCGATATGTATATTCCCGGTCTTTCCTCAAAAGCTTCAATCATCTGAAGGAGAACCGGTTTTTTTGAAAATATAAGATCATCAGGAAGAAGAACTGCAAAATAGTCTTCATTTACAATCCCTTTTCCATAATTAATAGCATCTCCCAAGCCTTTCGGAAAAATCTGACGCACTGAGATTATCTTAATCATTGAGGATAGGTGTTTTAATTTATCCTCATACTTTTCTTCAAGGTGAGAATAATCAAAAAAATTAAGTATGGATTCCTTACCGGGGGAGGTTATAAAGATTATCTCATCTATTCCGGAGTTTTTTATCTCATTGACTCCATAATATATAACGGGGTGGTCCACTACCGGAAAAGCCTCTTTTGGTATTATCTTTGTCATCGGAAGCATTCTGCTTCCTATTCCGGCTGCTGGTATTATACATTTTTTTATCATTTATTCTTCTCCTCCAAAAACTTTGATTTGCAATTTTCAGAACAAAAATAAAATGTTTCTCCCTTGTATTCAAGCTTTATTGCATGATCTTTCGGAAGAAAAATACCGCAAACAGGATCCTTAACCAAATCCCCTTTAATAACCTCACTCTTTTTTTCATCTTTAGTTTTGTTCAAAGGCTCTGTAAGGAACTTGTAAACAAGATAGAGTATATAACCTCCTAAAAATAGGAATAAAAGTTTAAAAAAAATTCTTATCATTGACTCTGAAGTTTTTCTCTTATCTCCTTCTCGATTTCCTCAGCTAACTCTTTTTTATTTTTTAATAGATTTCTAACATTTGCTTTACCCTGTCCGAGTCTTTGTCCCTTGTATGAAAACCATGTGCCTAATTTTTCAACAATTCCCAATTCTACTCCGAGATCTATTATTTCTCCCTCTTTTGATATTCCCTCTCCGTATATAATTTCAAGGGAAGCTTCTTTGAAAGGCGCGGCAAGTTTATTCTTAACTATTCTTGCCCTTGTCATAATACCAACCTGTTTTGTTCCTTCTTTGAGGCTCATTATTCTCTTTACCTCAATCCTAACAGAGGAATAAAATTTTAATGCCTTACCACCCGTTGTGGTTTCAGGACTTCCCATGAAAAATCCGATTTTTTCTCTGATTTGATTAATAAATATTAAACAGGTTTTTGAGCGGCTAACTATTGCTGTTAATTTTCTCAATGCCTGAGACATTAATCGTGCCTGAAGGCCCATATGGGAGTCTCCCATCTCACCTTCAAGTTCTGCCTTTGGAACAAGGGCTGCTACCGAATCTATGACAATAATATCAACAGCTCCGCTTCTTATGAGAGTTTCGGCTATTTCAAGGGCTTGCTCACCATAGTCAGGCTGTGATATATAGAGATTCTCAATATCAACACCAATTGCTGCAGCATACTTTGGATCAAGAGCATGTTCCACATCTATAAAGGCTGCTATACCTCCGTTTTTCTGAGCCTCGGCTATTGCATGAAGAGCCAGAGTTGTCTTACCTGATGCTTCATTACCATAGATTTCTACTATTCTTCCCCTCGGAAGTCCTCCTATTCCCAGAGCTGCATCCAGACTTATTGAGCCTGTGGGAATTGAAGGAATATTTATTACATCAGTGTCCCCGAGTCTTCTCAGATAACCTTTACCATACTGCTTTTCTATCTGCCCAATAGCTGTTTCAAGAGCCTGTTTCCTTCTATCATCAGTAACCTGAGTTACCTTCTGATCCTTTCCTCTTTTTTGTGCTACCATTAAAAACCTCCTAATTTTTCTTATTTAACAATTTATATCTTATTTCTTCAAGATTTTCAATTCCATCTATCTCAACTATTTTATTTTTTGTCTTTTCCCCTCTTATGATTTTAATTTTTGATTTTGCAATTTTTAGTTTTTTGGATAGAGTTTCAATTAATTCCTTGTTTGCTTTCCCATCCTGAGGTTTTGAGATTAACTTTATTTTGAGATTATTATCTTCAAATATTATTTCTCTTTTTTTTGAAGATGGAATTACTTTAATCTCTATGTTCAATCTATTCTCCTAAAATACTCCTGATTTTCTCGTCCTGTTCCTTTTCAAGCTCAATTCTCTCTTTAACTCTTTTCAAATCTTCAATAAGTCTTGTGATTTCAGATAGTGTTTCCATTTGTGTTCTCTTTAAGTCCCCGATCTCTTCCTGAATTTTTCTGACATCATTGTACGCTTCCTTTGTAATCTCTTCTGCTTTAAGTTCAGCTTCTTTTATAATAAGCTCACTCTCTTTTAATGTTTTCTCTTTGTATTCATCAACCCATTTTTGTGTGGACATTATTGTTTTCTTCAAAAGCTCTTCTCTGCTCATAAGATCCTTTATTGTTTCTCTCTGTTTTAAATTTTCCTCTTCAAGACGATCTCTTTCCCTCTGCAATATTTCAAACTGCTCCGCTATATAAATTAAAAATGATCTTACCTCTTCAGGATCATACCCCTTAAACTTTGTCTTAAACTCCTGTTTCTGGATATCGCTTGGTGTTAAAGCCATATTAACCTCCTATGAGGCTCTTTCGGATAAGAACCTCACCATACATATAAAGTGTATCAAAAATAGTGTATCTTACAAAATAAATTACAATGATTAAAAGTATTGGAGAAAAATCTATACCCCCGATTACCACAGGCAATCTTCTTCTTATCCATCGGAGTGGAGGATCTGTTATTTCAAAGAGAATTCTGATCATCGGATGAACTGGAAATCTGACAAACCAAGAAATAAAAGCGGCTATTACTATTAAGAATATGTAAAGATTTGCTATCAAATCTCCAACAGCTCCAATTGCTTTTAAAAGATTTCCTAAAAAGATCATTTATAACTCCTCTCTCCGAATATTCCCCTTCCGATTCTTACCATTGTGGCTCCCTCCTCAATGGCTATCAGGTAATCTTCACTCATTCCCATTGAAAGCTCCTCTATGCTTACATTATCTGATACAAATGGTCTGTATCTCTCAAATATTTCTCTCATCTCAATAAAATATTTTCTTGAATTTTCAGGCTCCGGACTGTATGGTGGAATTGCCATAAAGCCTTTTAAAATCACATTGTTTTTATTACTGATAATATCTAAAACCTCATCAATCTGCTCTTTTAAAAAACCTAATTTGCTTTTCTCTTCACCAATGTTTATTTCTATCAAAAAGGGGTAGGATATTCCCTTTTCAGCTGCAATTTCATCTATTTTATCAATATGTTTGATTTTTGAAACTGATTGGATAATGGAAAATTTTTCCATAATTTTTCTAATCTTGTTTGTCTGAAGTGTTCCTATGAAGTGCCAGTTTATATCCAGTTCTTTAAGCTCCTCTATCTTTTTTAAAGCTTCCTGATATCTGTTTTCTCCTATGTCCTTTATCCCGGACTCATAAGCCTCTTTAATTGCATCCGAAGGAAAGGTCTTTGATACTGCAATAATTTTTATATCTCTTTCAATGGACTTTTCCTTTTTTAAAGTTTCTATACTCTTTCTTATATCTATTATTCTCTCTCTAATTCCCTTCATTTCTTTTAAGTTTACAGCAATTAACCCAAATAGTCAATATTCCCTTTGCGACAAAGATAATTACAAATTTTAAATTTGAAGATTTTGTTATGAATCCTAACCACTTAACTTTTATCTATTTTTATCGTATTATTAATAATTATAATAAAATTAAGGAGGAATTATGTTTAAGAAAGAGGTTTATATTAAAAGAAGAGAAAAACTAAAAGAGCTCATGGATTCGAATGGTATTCTGCTTTTTGTGGGAAACAATGATGTCCCTATGAATTATCCGGCAAATCAGTATCATTTCAGACAGGACAGCAGTTTTCTTTACTTTTTCGGAATTGATGAACCAAACTTTTCTGCAATAATTGACACTGATTCAGGTGATGAGATTCTTTTCGGAGATGATTTTGAGATAGATGATATTATCTGGATGGGAGATCAACCGACTGTAAAAGAGAGAGCGGACGAGGTTGGAATTTCAAAAACTTTGCCTTTGAAAGAGCTTTCGGGGATGATTAAAAAGGCAATAGATTCAGGAAGAAAGATTCACTACCTTCCACCATATAGAGCAGATGTTCTTTTAAAAATATCAGAGCTTACAGGAATCCCATACTCTGAAGTTAAGTCAAAGGCTTCTGTTGAGCTTATAAAATCTGTTGTTAAGCTAAGGGAGAAAAAATCTTCGGAGGAAATAGAGGAGATTGAAAAAGCTGTTAATATTACAAGGGAGATGCATATTGAGGCAATGAAGAATGCAAAACCCGGAATTTATGAAAGAGATATTGCTGGTTTAATAGAGGGAATTGCTCTTAGAAGGGGAGCCGGTATATCATTTCCTGTGATTTTTACGATTCACGGGGAAACCCTTCACAATCACTATCATGGAAATTTGATTGGAGAGGGAAGATTAATAATCAATGATTCGGGTGCTGAAACAACCTTGCACTATGCAGGGGATATAACAAGAACCTTTCCTGCCGGAAAAAAATTTGATTCAAGGCAGAGGGATATATACTCCCTTGTCTTGAAAGCTCAAAAGAAAGCTATCTCAATGCTTGCCCCAGGGGTATTTTACAGAGATGTTCATCTTGAAGTTTCAAAAGTTTTTGCCGAAGGTTTAAAGGAGCTTGGTTTGATGAAAGGAGATCCTGAAGAGGCTGTCAAAGAGGGAGCCCATGCACTTTTCTTTCCCCATGGTCTCGGACATATGATGGGACTTGATGTTCATGATATGGAAAATTTAGGAGAGGATTATGTTGGCTATAGAGAGGGGCTTAAGAGGAGTGATCAGTTTGGCACAGCCTATTTAAGGCTTGCAAAGGAGCTTGAACCTGGTTTTGTTTTCACTGTTGAACCGGGGTTATACTTTATTCCAAAACTCATAGATTTATGGAAATCAGAGGGAAAATTTAAGGATTTTATAAACTATGAAAAGGTTGAAACATACAAGGATTTTGGCGGTGTTAGAATAGAGGATGATTATCTTGTAACTGAGAATGGTGCAAGATTGTTGGGAGAGCCGATACCGAAAGAAATAGATGAAGTTGAAGCAATAAGAGATAAGGCTTATTAAAATAAATTCAGGTGGAGATATATGAAAGATAAATTTAAGGATAAGGTAATTGTTATAACAGGGGCATCTTCAGGGATAGGGAAAGAGCTTGCTATTCAGCTTTCAAAGTTTGAAGCAAAACTTTCACTGGGAGCAAGAAGCGAAGAAAAATTACAAGATGTAGCAGAGGAGTGTAAAAACAATGGAGCTGAAGTTATTTTTGTTAAAACAGATGTTTCAAATAAAGAAGATTGCAAAAATTTAATTAATGAAACAGTGAAAAAATTCGGCAATATTGATATTCTTGTAAACAATGCTGGAATTACAATGTGGGCAAGATTTGATGAGATTGAGGACTTGTCTATCTTTGAAAGGATAATGAAAATAAATTATCTTGGCAGTGTTTACTGCACATACTATGCTCTTCCTTATCTTAAGAAGAGTAAAGGGCTCATTGTCGGAGTCTCCTCACTTACGGGGAAAAATGGAGTTCCAACAAGAACAGCCTATGCTGCAAGCAAACATGCAATGGCAGGATTTTTTGATTCATTGAGAATAGAGCTTTCAGACTATGGAGTTGATGTGACAATGATCTATCCCGGATTTGTAAGCACTGATATAAGAAAAAATGCTCTCGGAAAGGATGGCAAACCTTTAGGGGAAAGCCATATTAAAGAGTCAGGTGTAATGGATGTTGAAACATGCGTTAAACTTATTATAAAGGCAATGGCAAAAAGAAAGAGAGAGCTTGTGATGGGAATCAAAGGAAAAGCAGGGCTTTTTTTAAAACTCTTTTTCCCGACTTTAGTCGATAAAATAGCAAAAAAATCAATAGAAAGCGGTAAGACATAATAGAACTCCTGAATACAATTTTATTTATTATAAAGATTGAGTGGAGATTAAGTAATCTTTAATTATATAAATATGCTTATTTCAAATTTCTCCTATTTTCTTCCTCCTTTTCAGTAAGATTTTTTCGACTAAACTTGTTATTTTCGGTAAGATTATATTTGACACATCTCGTTCTATTCAAAAACAAAAAATATTATGCTATTATTTTTATATGAATAAAAAGCTAAAGAATTTGCCTATAGGTATAAGTGATTTTGAAAGTATAATAAATGAAGGTTATTTATATATTGATAAAACAGAGAGAATTTATGAACTTATTTCAGGAGGAAAATACTATTTTCTCTCAAGACCACGAAGGTTCGGAAAATCCCTTTTGATTTCAACGCTTTATAATATATTCAGAGGCAAAAAAGAATTATTTAAGGGGCTTTATATTTAT
>JALXDT010000072.1 GCA_027070475.1 Candidatus Aminicenantota bacterium
AATAAAAGAGTTCATAAAAAAATCTGTTTTTATTGACAAAAAGAGTAAAAATTCAAATAATATTTAACTACTTCGGAGGTGATTAATGATAAAAATTGATAAGTCAGTTCAGGTTTCCACTGAGATTATGGCAGGGTTTACTACATTTTTAACCATGGCATACATTATTTTTGTAAATCCAGAGATTCTTTCCAATGCTGGGATGGATAAAGTTGCTCTTTTAAGTGTGACATGTATAGTTACAGGTATTATAACTATTTTAACAGGACTTTTTATAGATGCACCCATAGCAATGGCACCGGGGATGGGATTGAATGCATACTTTGCTTATACTCTTGTACTAAATAAAGGTATAAACTGGGAAACTGCTCTGGGAATGGTTTTTATATCAGGGCTATTATTCTTCTTTTTAACATTAATTGGCATCCGGGAAAAAGTTGTGGATGCAATTCCGAAAGAACTTTTAAATGCAATTGCTGTGGGAATTGGAATTTTCATAGCATTTATAGGATTACAGAATATGAAGCTTATTGTCGGGAATCCTGTGACTCTTGTTACAGCCAGCAAAATAGGGACCCCCACTTTGATTTCCCTTATAACACTGTTTTTAATAGTGATCCTTTACATTAAAAGAATAAAGGGTGCTCTACTTATCGGGATTATTTTTGCAACTATTATTTCTGCTATTTTTGGTTATGTAAAACTTCCCAATAATATTGTGAGTTTTAATATTAACATCAAGCCTATTTTTTTAAAGTTAAACATTAAAGATGCATTAAAACTAAGCCTTTTTGCTCCAATATTTTCTTTGATGTTTATTGATATGTTTGACAGTATTGGCTCGCTCCTTGCTCTTGGGAAAGAAGCGAATATGATGGATGAAGAGGGTAAAATGAAAAAGATTGCTCCGCTTTTGACTATGGATTCTATTGCTACAATGTTTGGAGCATTGATGGGTACATCAACCACAACAACTTATGTTGAGTCAGCAGCAGGTATAGAGAGCGGAGGAAGAACCGGTTTAACATCAATTGTAACTGGTTTGCTCTTTCTTTTTTCCCTGATTTTTGTCCCTGTTTTATCAATAGTCCCTTCTATAGCAACAGCACCGGCACTTGTAATGGTGGGATTTCTGATGATGAAAAATGTGAAAAACATAGATTTTAAAAACCTTGAAATAGGTTTTCCCTCTTTTGTAATTATGATAATGATTGGCTTAAGCTATAGCATAAGTACGGGACTTGCCTTTGGGTTTTTAAGTTATACTCTTATAATGATTTTTAGGGGAAAGATAAAAAATATCAATCTTACAATGTGGGTTATTGCCGCTCTTTCAGTTCTTTTTCTTATTTTGTAGATATTTAAAACAGATATTTAATTGTGGATATTTCCCTTTTCATATATAATAGGAAATTAAAAAAAGAAGGAGTCTTTAAATTATAAAAAAGAAACAGTACCTTTTTTTAGCGGATTTAACACTGGTTTTCTTAACCTCTGTGTTTATTTTTGTTTTAAGAAGACATATTGAGCTGATTTTTCTTGCAATTTTTCTATTTGGTATGGTTTTCTTTTGGGTTAAAGGAGAAAAAGAGGAACTGAAGAACCTTTTGATTGCTTTTTTTGTTGCATTAACCTGGAGTATCCTGGGAAGACATTATTATGGTTACAATTATGATTTCATCACTGTGTACGGTGTGTCATTTATGCCCCTTTTTTCCTGGACTCTGGGGCTTTACCTGCTTTTTGTAATTCATCTTTATCATGTGAAATGGTTTAAGATTAAAAAAGGCTACCAGAAGTTTCTGGTCTTTGTTTTTATCTATTGGGTTTTGTTGATAGTGATGGAAACAATAGCTTTTCACCTTATAGGGATTAAAGATATAGCAAACATTAAATATAAAGGACTTCCTATTTGCAACTGTATTCACGCTCCTACCTTTATGAAATTTGTATATTTTGGCCTGGGTATTGTATATTTTATTCTGGTGAAGATTTTTAAAAAAGAATCTTCTGAAAATTTTTATTTAAAAGAAAGTTAAATTTTATTTTTCAAATCCCTCTGTCTTCTTGATTCTGTAAACCTTTTTCCTTGATGATTCATGATAGGTCCTTGACAGCATTTCTCCTCTCAACCCTACAGAAACGAATTGACCTCCCATAACTATCAGGCGCCTTGAGACATCAAGACGTCGCCCTA
>JALXDT010000073.1 GCA_027070475.1 Candidatus Aminicenantota bacterium
CATCTAACTTCTTCTTTTTCATCAATGTATACGGTATCTCCGAAAATACACTCTTTATTATCTCTATCGCCTCCTCTACCTCTCCTCTGTTAAGCTTACTCCTTATCTTCTTATGTTTTGATTCCCCATCACCAAGGTATAGTCTTGTCAAAATACTTTCCGTAAAAGATACTCTTACCTCCTTATTTGGATATGATAATACATAAAGGTCATCCTCAGCATTATAATCCTTGATTGTAAGATAACCTGATTGAAACATCAGAGGAAGTGGGGATAGTCTATCAAGCTCATATACTGAAAACTGTGAGCTTGACACCTCATAATCCTCATAGTCAGGTATGTAAATATCACCTTCTTCTATAAGATTTATTAAAAATGTAGGTGTTCCTGTCTCAAACCAGTAGTTCTCTATACTTCTCTTTTCAAGGGCTGAAAAGAGAGAAAAAGGATTATACACTCTTACATCTTTTGATGAAAACCTGTAGCCATTGTAATATCCTCTTAATTCCTCTCTCAACTCTTCACAATCAAGCTTTTCTTCCTCACAAAATCTTTCAATATAGGGAGTTAAGTCTCTGTCAATCTCTTCCTCTGTTATTCCCAATATATCGCAATATCTCTTGTCCATTGTAAGATCAGTCAAATTGTTGAGCTCTGAAAATATTGATACCTTTGAAAATTTTGTTATCCCTGTTATGAATACAAATCTCGTTATACTTCCAACCCCTTTGGACTTAAATGTTCCGTAAAATTCCTTTAAAAGCTCCCTATTCTTGTCTGCTATTCTTAACTCCTCTTCTCCCTTCCCCAAATGATCTATTATTGGTTTATCGTACTCATCTATTAAAAATACAATATCCTTCCCATACTTCTCGTTTATCTTGTCTGTAAGCTCAAGTAAAACTTCCTTTGAAGACTTCTCTTCTCTGTTTATCTCAACTCCATAATCATCTGCTATTGAATACAACCTCTTTACTATGTATTTCTCAAGAATTTCACTATTTCTTGAAAGAATCTCATTAAAATCAATTAAAACAACAGGATACTCTTCCCACTCGTAATCACTATCATAAATATATAAACCCTTAAATAACTCCTTTTTACCTCTGAATAAATTATATAGGGTTGATATTATGAGTGATTTTCCGAATCTTCTTGGTCTTGATAAAAAATAATATTCGCCTGTTACGATTAAATTGTATAGATGTTTTGTTTTATCAACATAAAGATAATCCTTTTCTCTTATCCTTTCAAAATCACTTATCCCGATTGGCAAGTTCTTTAGATTTTTCTTCATATAAAAATAATAGCCATATGGAATTATTTTGTCAACCCACCCCTCTGCGTCAAAAATAATCTTACCGAAAGTGATAAGTTTAGTCAAAGGTAATCTTACTGAAAAGGATCAAATAAAAAATCTCACATTTTTGTATTGATTTTTTGTTTATAATGTGATATATTTAAATATGTAAATATGAGGAGATGATGAGAGAGCTTGAAAAAATATTTAAGGCACTTTCCGATAAAGTAAGGCTTAGAATACTAAATCTATTTTTCAATATTGAAAAGCTTTATCCGTGTGAAATAGAGAGTATCCTCAATATTTCTCAGACAAGAACATCAAGGAATATAAATATTCTTCTTGATGCCGGTTTTCTAAAGCAGAAGAGAGAAGGGAAATACATAAGTTATTCATTAAATGATGCTCTTGATGATGGGTTTAAAAATTTTCTTATGGCTAAACTCAATGGGATTGAGCAGATAAAAGAAGATTTAAAAAACCTTGAAAAGTTTAAAAAGGAAAAACTTAAGGTAGTGTGCAATAAATGATAAATAGAAGAAAGAGAAATCTCTGTCATTGCTGGTGGGACGGGGGCTGAGGACCATCTCTTTTAACAATCTTTAGAAAAACAAGACAATCTTTAACAATTATAAAGGAGGTTTAAAATGGCAGGCAAATTTGATAAGTGGCATGGAATTGATAGGAAAGAGATTCCATGGTTTCCCACTATTAATTATGATAAATGCATTGGTTGCAATTTGTGTTTTGTTTCCTGCGGCAGAATGGTATATGAGTATGATGAGGAAAAGAGAAAACCTATTGTTGTAAAACCGTATAATTGTCTTGTCGGATGTTCAACATGCGGAACAATTTGTCCTGTGGATGCTATTGATTTTCCCGATCCCTCCATAATTAAAAAAATAGAAAAGGAGAAAAAGGTCCTTAAAATAATAAGAAAAAAGGTTCAGCCTAAAATGACTCAGATAGAGCTTGCAAAGGCGAGAGCCTTGGCTGAAACACTTATCTCCAAAAATAAGACATCTATTGATTTTGAAGCAACGGGACATTTCATAGAAAAAGAGGTAATGATAAAGATTCTTAATAAATTAAAAGATAAACACTGCGATATCGTTAATATGAATATTAATACCCCGTCGGTTAAAGCATGTATGAATGAAAAAGCACCCTCTGTTATGAAATTCACACTTGTTTCCACTATATATGAAGATGTATCAGAATGCAGAGAAATAGTTAAAGAGATTTTAATAGATACCGGATGTGTTATTACATCGGAAAGTTGATAAAAATAGGGAGCTCCTTTTTAGGAGTGCCCTTAAAATAAAAGGAGGTTAAAATGTTAAGAAAAGTTTTATTTCCAACCGATTTTAGTGAAGGAGCTTTTATTGCCACCGAAAGATTTGCAGAAACAAATCAGCTTGAAATCGGAGAGCTTATTTTGTTTCACGCTATTGATTATGAAAAGATTAATGAATATCTTTATGGATACTCCATACTCTATGATGAAGATGGAAAACTTATCACAGAAGTTGAAGAAAAGTTAAAATCCGAGGCTGAAAAAAAGCTTAAAGTAGAAAAAGAGAGACTGGAGAAACTTTTAAAATTAAAAAATGTTAGAATTCTGTTGACAATCGGAACACCTTACAAAGAAATCTTAAAAGTTGCTGAGAAAGAAAATGTTTCCCTTATTCTTCTCCCCTCCCATGGAAATCTTTCATTTACCCATGAAATTTTCGGTTCCACAACCTATAGAGTTTTGAAAAAAACCAAAAAGGCTGTTTTATTGATTAAGACTCATAAAGAATAAAGTATAAAAGGAGTGAGAATGGGAAATATACTTAAATATTCAGTGAAGGTGGAAAGGGTTGATAATAATAATTCCATAGCCACAAGAGGTAATTTTGAAATTGTTCTGGGAACAAAACAGGGAGATTCCAGTGTAGGGTTTAATGCTGCCGAGACTCTTCTTTCGGCCTTCGGTGCATGTCTTATTACAAATATAAACTCTCTTTCAAAAAAGATGCGTCTAAAGATAGAGGATGTAATGATAAAGATAAAAGGTATAAGGACAGATGATCCACCAATGTTAAAAGAAATTAATTATGAAATCTCAATTTCTACAAATGAAGAAAGAAAACATATTGAAAAACTTATTGCACTATCATTAAAATACGGGACTGTTACTAATACCCTTTTAAACGGAACTCATATCTCAGGGAAATTGCGATTAAAAAAGGAGGAATAATGAATAAAAAGTTCAAACAAAAGATTATGGTTTTTTTTCTTGCAATAATACTTATTTTTATGTTTCAAATATCATTAAAAGCAAAAGATAAAAAACTTACGCCCAAACCGCCTATTTATGGCATACCGGCTAAAACACTACCAAAATCAAAGTTGATTATAAGAGGCTATTTTATCCATCCGTTTTTTGATAAAGAGTATGATAAAACGAAAAACAGTATGATTCCAATACCTTCTAATACAAAATTGATAGCAAATACATTCGTGTTAAAAATAAGATATGGAATAACAGATAGGGTTACCGCTATTTTAAATCTTCCTCTTGTGAGCAAATCATTTACCACACCTCTTTTTGATAAAGCATCAACAGGTATCGGAGATACTGTTGCAGCATTATTGTTTAAAGCTTATCATAATAAAAAGAATAAATTTTTAACATCTGTTCTTGCATATTCAAAATTTCCCACTGCAAAAACTGATAATCTTTCTTCCGATGAAATCCCTCTCGGAACAGGAAGTTATGATTATGGCTTTGCGATTCTGCCCGAGAAAGAGTTTGGAAAATGGGATTTAAGATGGAGCGGTTTTTATAAATTTAAGGGGAAAAATTATAAAAACATACCGCAGGGAAATGAGTTTACTCTATCATGGTCAACTGCATATAATCTTTCATACAGGCTGGTTCCGGAAGTAAGTCTTATTTACAACAAAATATTTTCCACTGAGATTTCCCCTGATTTTTATTATTTAAAGATTGGTGCAGGTCTGGAATATAGATTAAGGAGGAATGTTCTCTTTCAGATTCTTGCTTTGAAAAATTTGAGCTCAAAACTTCCCTATTCTGACTCATTTAGTTTGTGGATAGGCTTTTTCACATTATTTTAATAGGAGTTTAAAATGATTAGAAAAATTGATTATTTTGTAAAGAAAAATCTTGTATGGCTTGTTTTATTATCTCTGGTTTTAGGCTTTATAATCGGTCTTTTTTTAAATAAACCTATTTTAAAAGCCCTCAAATGGTTTATTATGCCATCCGCATTCATTATGCTATGGGCTTCAATGATAGATCTTAAAATAAAAAAGTTTGTTGAATCTTTTAAATATCCATGGCAGCTTCTTTTGGGAAATATCCTTGCTCTTATAATAGCACCTTTAATGATGTATCCCCTTGCTCTTGCTTTTGCAAGAGAACCTAAAATGTTTGCAGGTCTTTTGCTTGCAGGACTCGCACCTCCCGGAGGATTTATCACCTACTGGACTATGATTTTAAATGCCAATATGGGGCTTGCTGTTTCACTAACACTTACAACTTTTGTTGTTTCTCTTGTGTGGATTCCCTATGGAATGAAATTTCTTGTGGGTAATAAAGTTAATGTAAATGTTTTATTATTATTCAAGAAAATATTAATACTTGTTGTTGGCCCCTTTTTGTTAGCTGTGATTACAAGATTAATTATTTTAAAGAGGGGAGGAGAGGAGGCATTGAATAAATTAAGACCATCCTATCATCTGATTTCTTCTCTTATGGCTCTTTATCTTGTTTTTACGGGAGTCGCATTAAAATCTAAATTTATTATTCATAATTTGGTAAGGGTTCTATCGCCGGCAGGTGGTGCTTTTTTATATTATTTAATAGCTTATCCAATAACATACTTTATAGTTAAAAAGGTTTTTAAATATAATCTAAATGATACTATTCCTCTGGTTTTCGGAACATCAACTAAAAATCTCTCCATAGCTATGGGACTTGCAGCTGCTACATTCGGTCCCTTAACTCTTCTTGGAGTGGTTTCATGTATGATTTTTCAGATGCCTCTTGCATCCTTCTGGTATAAAATATTTGACAAAATAAAGAAAAAGCATGAAACCTTGGGTGAGGCATTTAAAGAGGAGATTGAGGAAATTGAAGAGGAAATAAAAGAGGAAATTTAAAGATAAAAGATTTGGGTAAAACTATATGAAAAAATATTTTAAAACACAAAATTAAGGAGGTAATTATGGGTTTAAAGAAAAAACCTGTTGAAGAAATTAAAACTGAAGCTGCAAGAAATGCGATAATAAAGCTTCATAAAAAATTCGGTAAAACAATTAGTGTAAACAGCTGTTTCGGAAGTTCAAACATAGGTCAAATGAGCGGTTTTATATCAAGGGAGATAGTAAAAGAGATTCCAAACGCATTTATGAGATGTCCTATTGCTATTCACCCGGAAGTGGAGGGGCCCGTTCAGGTGCTTTTACATGATGATTATCAGGTGGTTATTGATGGATGTAAAGCAAGATGTCTTGCAAAATCAATGGAAAAAGCAGGGATAAAGGTAGATTTAAGCTATGCGATAGATGAGGATTTCGGAGTTCCCAAGGAGAGCACTATAGAATTTGATGCTGATAAAATGAAAGAGATTACTAATAAAATCATAGATGATATAAAGGAAAAAATCATTAAGATGGATAAAGAGGCGGCAATTTCAGTGGAATATGAAATTAAAGGTGATATTATTGAGAAGAATTTTTTTATGAAATTAATACAGGAATTTAAAAATGAAAATGTTGATATTGTTGATATTCATATACAAAATACTTCTCTTATGGGATTCTGGGCAACTCAACAACCTACAGTAGCAACTTTCAGAATAGTCTCAACTATGCTAAAAGACCTTAAAGATCAAGAAGACAAGATAGAAAAGCTTATTGAGGAGAATGGACTGATATTGGTTGAAAAGAAAAAATAGTAGTTATTTTTACTTATATATTAGACAAGTGTGATTGGGGATTAGACTTTTTTGTCTTAACAAACTCTTTGAGGTTGTTTTCTTCCCGGTTTTGTGAATACTATCTGCCAGAGTTGAGTTTGCCTTGATCTAAAACCTCCGGCTGAACTTAACAAATAGTATTTCCACATTCTGTAAAATCTTTCTCCGTATTTGTCTTTAAACTTAGGCCATGCTTTGTTGAAATTTTCATACCATGCCATAAGGGTTTTATCATAATGAGGACCAAAATTATGAATATCTTCTATTACAAACAGTCCTTCCATTGCTTTACTTATTTGGGCTATTGAAGGAAGATTTCCATTCGGGAAAATATATTTTGTTGTCCATGCATTTGCAGTTGTTACGCTTATATTTGAACCTATTGTATGAATTAAAGAGATTCCATCATCTTTAAGATTTTCATCAACAATTTCCATATATTTTCTATAATTTTTGTGTCCCACATGCTCAAATGAACCTATTGATAGTATTCTATCAAACTTTTCACCCTTTATTTCCCTATAATCCTGAAACCTTATTTCAACAGGTAGGCCTTTTGTAAGCTCCTTTGCTAAATTTTGTTGCTCTTTTGAGACTGTAACCCCGATAACTTCAACTTTATACTTTTCAGATGCGTATTTGGCAAAAGCTCCCCAACCGCAACCAATATCAAGCACTCTCATCCCCGGTTCAAGTTCAAGTTTTTTACAGATAAGCTCCAGCTTTGCTTCCTGCGCATCGTCAAGGTTATCGGCATCTTTCCAGTAGCCGCAGCTGTAATTCATTCTCTTATCAAGCATTGCTACGAAAAAATCATTTCCTATATCATAATGATGCTTCCCTACATGAAAAGCTCTTTTCCCCTTTTGGAGATTAAAGAGTCTGGATTTCAAGTAATGCCACTTGATTTTCCAATTGCCTTTAATCTTTTTATCAAGTTCAGCTCTTAAAAGTCTGTTTATGAATTCATCAACGGATTCAGCTTCCCACCAGCCATCCATATATGATTCCCCAAGACCTAAGGCTTCATCCCTTAAAATCCTTTCATATAGGTCTTCATTCAAAACTTGAATGTCATAAGGTTTATCACCATTTATTGTAATCCCCGCGATTGATAATAACTCTTCGACTAAAGCTTTTGATTCATCTGCCATCTTCCACCTCCGGAAGAAAATATTATATAATTATACACTTTTTGAATAAAAAAGTATAATTTTTTATATTTGTTTTT
>JALXDT010000074.1 GCA_027070475.1 Candidatus Aminicenantota bacterium
GAAAAATCCTTTGTCCCAAGATATGAATAAATTCCCCCTTTTTTAAATAGCATTGTAATAACATCCTTTAAATCATACTTCCCGCTGAAACAGAGTTTTGCAAGTTTTACACAGGGTACTGTTCCTGCTCTTTCAGGAGAAAAAGCTCCTTCCTCCATTGAATTTGTAACATCTATCATTTTACCCTCTATGTGAGCTGAGACAGAGATTCCGCTCCCAAGGTGGGCAACTATTAATTTTAGTTCTTTGTAGTTTGTACCTCTTTCCTTTGCATATCTTTTGGCAACCGCTTTTGTATTCAATGCATGGGAAAGTGATTCCCTTTCCAATCCCTTTAAACCTGAATAATAAGCTAATTTACCGTATTCATCCACAGAGACAGGATCAACGATAAAGGCAGGTATATTAAGCTCAGAAGCTATTTCATAGGCAATCAAACCTCCTAAATTCGAGGCATGTTCTCCCCTTTTAGCTTCCGTAAGATCCTTTAACATCTTTTCATTAACTCTGTAGGTACCGCTTTTCAAAGGCTTTAATAGCCCACCCCTTCCAACAACAGAGGAGAGTTTTTCTATATCAAAACCATTTTTCTTAACAAAAGACAGGACAACATTTTTCCTGAAATCCTTTTGGGAGGCTATTGAATCAAAAGATGAAAGCTCTTCATCTTTATGCCTTAATGTTTCTTTAAATAAAAGTTTTTCATTCTCAAAGATAGCTGTTTTCGTGGATGTCGAACCGGGATTTATCACAAGATTGTAAAATGCCATTTTTCTACCTCCTGAGAATTTTATTATATTATAGATAATAATATTTAACAAGCAATTCCGCACCATCTTTTTTGATTAGCTTAGCTCTGGTAAAAGAGAGTTTAGCTTTTAAAGAATTACAAAAGACTCAATCTCCGAGATAAGTAGGGAAGAATTGTTTTATGTTTAATTGGTAATTTCAATTTTAGAAAGTTACCTTGAAATTTTTATCATTTTTTGATAGGATTTTAAATGAAAGGAGATCCTGATTTATTTTCTTTTTCTCATGTTATTTTTATAAAAGTTAATAAACAAAATATTTTTTAGGAGGCATAATGTTAGAATTAAGATTACACGGAAGAGGAGGACAAGGTTCTGTCGTTGCTTCCAAGATCCTTGCTGATGCAGTTATGAAAAGCGGTAAATATGTTCAAGCCTTTCCCGAATTTGGAGTTGAGAGAAGAGGCGCTCCTGTTGTTGCTTTTGTTAGAATTGACGATAAACCAATCCTCCTTAAAAGTAAAATTTATACACCTGATCATCTTATTGTTTTAGATCCCACACTTATTGAGGCGATTAATATCACAGAAGGCTTAAAAGAAAATGGTATTATCCTCATCAACTCCGAACAGCATCCATCTGAGTTCAAATTTGACGGTAAATTCAGAGTAATGACAGTTGATGCAAAAAGGATTGCTATTAAGTACAGGCTTGGCTCAAAGGCTTCACCTATTGTTAATACAGCTATACTCGGTGCTGTAATTAAAGCAATCCCTGTAACAACTATGGATTATCTTGTAGAAGCTATAAAGGATGGTGTTCCTGTAAAAATAGAGGAAAATATAGCAGCTGCAAAAGAAGCATACGATAGTTTAATAAAAGGAGAGTAACAATGTTTAAACCAGGGAAAAAAATTGAGTTTAAATCAGCAAAAGAAATTCCCTTGACACCAATGTCGTTGGGGGATATGACTCACAATTACACAGGCTCATGGAGGAATTTAAGGCCTGAGATAGATTATGACAGATGTATAGATTGTATGATTTGCTGGAAATTCTGTCCGGAACCTGCAATCTTTATTGAGAATGATAGACCTAAGATTGATTATTATTTCTGTAAAGGGTGCGGTATCTGTGTTCAAGAGTGTCCTGTAAAATGTATTGCTTTTGAGGAGGAAGGGAAATGAAAAAAGTCTTAATGGGTAATCATGCGATATCGTATGGAGCAACATTATCAAGAGTTCAGGTAATAGCAGCTTACCCCATAACGCCCCAGACACAGGTTGTTGAGCTTTTGTCCGAAATAGTTGCCAATGGAGAACTTGATGCAGAATTCATTAAAGTTGAATCCGAGCATTCAGCTATGGCAGCATGCATTGGAGCTTCTGCAGCCGGAGCAAGAGCCTTTACCGCAACTTCATCCCAGGGTCTACTCCTTATGCATGAGGTTTTGCACTGGGCATCAAGAGCAAGACTCCCTATTGTCATGGCAAACATAAATAGAGCCATTTCACCTGGATGGACAATCTGGACTGATCAAAATGATTCTTTATCTCAAAGGGATACAGGGTGGATGCAAATATACACAGCCGATAACCAAGAGGTTCTTGATAGTATTATTATTGGTTATAAAGTAGCTGAAAAGGTTTCCATTCCTCTTATGATTGTATTAGATGCTTTTGTTTTATCTCATACTTATGAACCTGTAGATGTTCCTGATCAGGAAAAAATTGATAAATTTTTGCCACCCTACAAGCCAAAAATAAAATTGGATCCAGAAGACCCCCACGCTTTTGGGGGACTTACGGCTCCAAATATTTATATGGAATTCCAATACAATCACCAACAGGCTATGATGGAAGCAAAGAAAATTATAAATGAAGTTGGTAAAGAGTATGGAGATATCACAGGGAGATATTATCAAAATCTTTCACCTTATAAAGTTGATGATGCTGAGTATGTGGTAATAACAACAGGAACAATCTCAAAAACCACCAATATTGTGGTTGATAAATTGAGAGATAGTGGAGTAAAGATAGGAAATTTAAGAATAAGGACATTAAGACCATTCCCTTCAGAGGAAATTTACGAACAGTTAAAAGGAAAGAAAAAGGTTTTTGTAATTGACAGAAATATTTCTTTTGGAAATACAGGTATTTTCTTTCAGGAAGTAAAAGCATCTCTTTATAATACAGATATAAGAGTCCCAATATTCGGTTTTGTCACCGGCTTGGGAGGAAGAGATGTTACACCTGAACTTATTGAAGAAATTGTCAACATTGGAATTAAAAATGAAAAACCAGAGGAAGAAGTTATCTGGATGGGGGTGAAAAAATGACAGAAAAAAAGAAAAGAAAAATAAGTTTATCAATACCGGCAGAAGAGATTATGAGACCTGGGAATCTTGCATGCCAAGGATGCGGTGCCTCCCTTGCCATGAGATATGCACTAAAAGCATTAGGACGAAATGTTATTTTTGATATACCTGCTTGCTGCTGGAGTGTTATAGACGGGCCATTCCCTTACTCTTCCATAGGAGTACCTTTGCTCCATATGGCTTTTGAAACAGCTGCTTCCACAGCTTCAGGAATCAGAGCAGCAACAAAAGTTTTAGGGAAGGAGGATACAACAGTAGTTGCATGGGCAGGAGACGGAGGAACCTTTGATATTGGTTTCCAGGCATTGTCAGGAGCAGCAGAAAGAAATGAAGATATAATTTATGTTTGCTATGACAATGAAGCTTATATGAACACAGGAATCCAGAGAAGCGGAGCAACTCCTTACGGAGCCTGGACAACAACAACTCCTGTTAAACACTATAAAAAACTCCCTAAAAAGGATATAATAGAAATCATGGCAGCGCACAGAATTCCCTATGTGGCAAATGTAAATATTGCCTACCCGGAAGATTTTATAAGAAAGTTCAAAAAAGCAGCTTCAATAAAGGGAACAAAATTCATTCATGTTTTCTCCCCCTGTCCTCCAGGCTGGAAGATGAAACCTGATGATACAATAAAGGTTGCAAAACTTGCTGTCCAAACAAGAGTTTTTCCATTGATTGAAATTGAGCATGGAATTAAATACACCTTAAATGTAAAAGTGAACAAACCAAAACCTGTTTTTGAATACTTAAAACTGCAGGGAAGATTCAAACATCTTACGGAGAAGGAAGTTCAAAGGATTCAAGAGGATGTTGATGCTTACTGGGACTATATTATGAAAAAAGTAGAGTTTTCAAAGGAGTATGCCGGATAATTTGTATTACTACGCGAAACTAACTGGAATTTTAGTTATTGTTCTCATCTTTGTGAAAGCAATTTATTCTTTATTTCTTTCTATAAAAGTTTCAGAAACATTAGAAAAATCATTTCTAAGTACTTTTTTGAACCAATTTTTCAGAAAATCAATTCTAAAATCAAAAGCAAAAAAACTACTCAAAAATAACAATTTCCTTGAAGCCGGAAAAATATTTGAAGAGATAGGAGAGTTTACTCAGGCTATCACCTGTTATGAGCAGGGACAAAATTGGTATGACCTTGCAAAGCTTTATGAAGGTATGGGAATGAAAAGAAAGGCTGCTCTTTTCTACGAAAAAGGAGATTTTTTGAGAGATGCCGTAAGGGTTTATAAAGAAATTGGGGCAATGGCTGAGGCAGCTAAGATTTTAGAAAAGAACCAGGAGTTTGAGGAGGCCGCAGATTTATATTTTGAAATAGGCGATTATGATTCAGCAATTAAAATTTTTCAGAATTTCGGATACTATAATTATATAGGAAAAGCATATGAAAAATTAGGAAAATTCAAAGAAGCCGCAGAAGCATACCTTAAATGGTACAAGCACATGAATGAAACCCGTTTTACATCAGTTGAAATTAATGAAGAAGTGCTTAAATATCTTCAAAAAGCAGCAGACCTTTTTATAAAGGCAGGAGATATTAATAGAGCCATAGAAATTCTAGAAGAGGAAGGGATATATGGGAAAGCTGCCAAAATCTGTGAAGAAAATGGCATGCTTGAGAAAGCTGCTGAACTCTATGAGCTAAATCATGATTTCAAGGCAGCTGCAGATATTTATATGAAAGCAAATAATGAATTAAAAGCAAATTTAATGTATGCAGATTATTATTATGAAAAAGGAGAAAACCTATTGGCTGCTGATTATTATTACAAAGCTGGAGATTATGGAAGAGCTGCGGAATTGTATGAGTGGGAAAGAGAATATCAGAAAGCAGCGGAAGCATTTAAAAAAAATGAGAATTATACATCTGCAGCTGAAAATTATTTAAGAATAGGAGAAAAAAAAGAGGCAGCAAGGCTTTTTTCCTTAGGTGGAGAGCATAATAAGGCAGGAACCTTTTATAGAGAAATCGGAGAGCTCAGTAAAGCTGGAGAAGAATTTCTTTTGGCAAAAAATTTTTTTAGTGCTGGTCTTGCATTTTATGATGCAGGAGATGCAAAAAAGGCAATAGAGGCTTTTCAAAAAGTTAATCCCAGTGATCCTAATCATGGAACTGCTATTTTGTATATAACAAAAATATTCTTAGCAAGCGGGAAATATGATTTAGTAATAAGCACCCTTGAAAAATATCTGGGAGAAAAGAACATTACACCTGATACTATTGACCATTTTTATACACTCGCAAAAGCTTATCAGAGCTCAGGTTTATATGAAAAGGCAATTGAAATTTACAAATTAATTCAAGTAGTAAACTTTGATTATAAGGACACTAAGAGTTTATTGGAAGAAGCATATAAATCCCTTTCAGAACAAAAAGAGCTTGAGATTATGTCTGCCAGTAAAAGAGGAGAAGGAAGGTATAGGATTATCGATAAAATCGGCGAAGGAGGAATGGGTATTGTATATAAGGCAGAGGATAATCTTTTAAAAAGAATTGTAGCCTTAAAAGTATTAAAAAAGAGTATATTCAGGAATGAAAAAAGTATAGATAGATTTTATTCTGAAGCGAGACTTTCAGCAAAAATGAATCATCCAAATATAATTACAGTTTATGATGTGGGAACAATAGATGGAGAACCTTTTATCTCCATGGAATTCATAGAGGGAACAAATTTTATTAATTATTTAAAAAGAAAAAAAAGACTGAGTTTTAAACAAACACTTTTTGTCGCCCTGAATTTATTCAGGGCTCTTGAGTATGCTCATAAAAAGGGGATTATTCATAGAGATATAAAACCACAAAATATAATGTTAACAAGAGATAAACAGATAAAAATAATGGATTTTGGATTGGCTGTTTTTATAAAAGAAAGTGGAAATGATGAAAATGTTATAGCAGGTACACCAACATATATGTCTCCAGAACAGATTAAAGGGGAAAATGTTGATAATAAAACAGACATATACTCAGCAGGTATTACTCTTTTTCATTTAATTGTAGGTTTTCCTCCCTTCAGAGGGGAAGATGTTGCCAATCAACATCTTTTTGCAACCCCGCCTAAGGTAATAGAAATAAGAGAAGATGTTCCTGTTGAATTCTCGGATTTCATTGCAAAGTGTATAGAAAAGAGCAAAGATAAAAGATATCTCTCAGCTTCAGAGGCTCTTTTAGTCTTAAAAAAAATTCAGAGTAAGTACAGAGGAAAATAATTTTTTATTTTTTAAAAAATGGGAAAAGTTTTTTGGTAGGTCTGGTAAGTTTATTGTAAAGAGAATTTATTTTTTCATCATTTGGAAATTTCTGAATAGCTTTTTCAAGAAGAGCTATTGCCCTACTTTTAAGCCCTTCCTCTTCATAAAGTTTTGCAAGGTAAAAGTAAGGTTCAGCATACCACTTGTTTAAAGAAATAGCTTTTAAAAAATTTTCTTCTGCTGCTTTTTTATAATGATCAATCTTTGATTGGCCCAAAGCAAGAACAAAGTATGCCTCATAATTATCTGTTTTAACATAGTTAATAACACTTTCTAAAAGAGAAACAGCTTGCTGATACGCCTTTTGTTTAAAAAGAAATTTTGCTCTCTGTATTGTCTGTTTGACTAATTTTTCATGATCCACTGCTTTATCCTCTTCTTCCTTAAGCTCAACTCTTAGTTGATTTGCCTTGTTAATTGCATCAAAAACTGTTTCAACCTTTCTTTTTATTTCTTCCGAAATATTAGATGGAAGTCTATCGGGATGAAATTTTTTCACAAGTTCCAAATACTTTTTCTTTCTTTTTTCTGGAGCCTTGGGTAATATTTTTGAATATTCTTCACTTTCTGCTAAAAGATAAAGATCATTCAATTCTGATAAGAAATCCTCAGATACTAACTCTTCCTCTTTTTTTTCTTTTTTATCTTCTTGTTCTACTTTAACAAAACCAAAAATATAGAGCTTAAAAAGAATTCGTAAAGAATTTTCTCCATGTTTTTTTATTATTTCTTCACTTTTTTTTGGGGCATCTAAAAAGGATAGAAGTTCTCTTTCCTTTTTAGTTAAGAATAAATTAAATCTCTCATCTCCCTTCGTTTTAATAATCTCTCCTTGAAAAAGCTCCTTTATTTCCTGATTAATTTCCCCAAACTCAATTGCTTCCAACAAGATTTCTATTAAAGGTACATTAATCAATGAATCAGGAGGAAGTTTTATTTTCTTTTTTATAAACTTATAATCTAAATTATCTTCATAAATTAATGCTGATGATATTTTTTTTAATTGATACTTTAAAGCAGTAAGTAGCTGTGTTGGTGTTATAATACCTTCTTGAACTAACTTCCTTCCTAATTTTTCCCCTTTAGAGAGAGCATTATTTATATATTGATGCA
>JALXDT010000075.1 GCA_027070475.1 Candidatus Aminicenantota bacterium
TTATTTTATAAGTTTAAGGGAGGTTTTATTAAAATAAAACCTCCCATATCTATTAATTTTAGCTTTTACCGGTCAACAATCTTTTTCTCTTTTCAAACTCTTCATCATTGATCTCACCTTTTGCATATCTTTCTTCAAGAATATCAAGAGGAGTCTTTCCTCTGTTTAAAAAACCATCCTGCCTTTCAATATTTTTGATTGTAGAGTTTCTCAAAATTGATGAAATAAACCAGATTATAACTCCTAAAATTATCACAAAGAAAATCAATCCAAACCATCCGAAACCCATTCCAAAACCTCTAAATCCATGCATCATTTTAAATCTCCTTTTTTAAATTTAAGGACTTAAAAAAAATCCTTATGTGATTAATACTAATATTTATTATAAAATCCTTCCCCTTTTTTATATTTTCCTATAATTTTTGTAGGAATTGTAAAAAAGTTATAGAATTTAAAAATGTTAATAATTTCTTACCAAAAATTTGAGAAGTAAAGGTTGACTTTTTTTGAGATTTCTGTTATTTTACCTACATTATTATTCTAATAAAATAAGGAGAATTAGGATGTATGCTATTATTGAAAGCGGTGGAAAACAGTTTATTGTAAAAGAAGGCGATACTGTAAAGGTTGAAAAGCTTAATGTAAAAAAGCAAATTACTTTTAACAAAGTTCTTTTTGTTGACACTGATAAAGAGAAACTAATAGGAACACCTTTTCTGAAAAATGCAAAAGTTATAGGAGAAAAGGTGGAAGATAAAAAGGATAAGAAAATCATTGTATTTAAGAAGAAAGCAAAAAAAGGTTATAAAAAGAAAACAGGTCATAGACAGACTTACTCCTATGTAAAAATCAAAAAGATAGAGGTGGAGGCATAAAATGGCTCATAAAAAATCCGGTGGCTCAGCAAAAAATGGTAGGGATTCAATTGCAAAGAGGCTAGGTGTAAAAGCCTATGGTAATCAAATTATAAATGCGGGAGCTATAATAGTAAGACAGAGGGGAACAAAAATAGCTCCCGGGAATAATGTGGGAAGAGGAGGAGATGATACCCTCTTTGCATTAAAAAGGGGAAGAGTCCACTACTTCACAAGAAAAGGTAAAAAGACAGTAGAGATTATTCCCGAATCTAATTAATGTTCATTGATTCGGTAAGAGTCTATCTAAAAGCAGGCAAAGGTGGAAATGGGTGTATTGCATTCAGAAGGGAAAAATATGTACCGAGAGGAGGCCCTTCAGGCGGTAATGGCGGGGAAGGTGGCTCTATTTATTTTGTTAGCGACCTAAATGTAGATCATCTTATACATCTGAGATACAAACCTATCATAAAAGCAAAAAACGGAGCACACGGAGAAGGTTCGAACAGAAATGGAAGAAAGGGAGAAGATACAATAATAAAGGTGCCTGTAGGAACCATTGTAAAAGATCCTGAAACAGGAGAAATCCTTTTTGATTTTTCCGAACCTGGATTAAAATACCTTGCTGCAAAGGGAGGAAAGGGAGGAAGAGGTAATGCAGCCTTTAAAACTCCAAGAAGAAGAGCTCCTCGAATAAAAGAAGATGGAAAACCGGGAGAGGAAAAAGAACTTCTACTGGAATTAAAAACAATAGCGGATGTTGGGCTTGTGGGATTTCCCAATGCTGGTAAATCAACATTTATAACAAAGGTTTCAAAGGCAAGACCTGAAATAGCAGAATATCCGTTTACAACACTCACACCGCATCCGGGTGTTGTAGAACTTGAAAATTACAGAACATTTATCATAGCCGATATACCGGGAATAATCGAGGGAGCATCCCATGGAGCAGGATTGGGTTTAAAATTTCTGAAACATATAGAAAGAACTAAGATTCTTCTTTTCATGATAGACGGGGCTCCCTACAATGAGAGAAAACCTGTTGAACAGCTTAAGGTATTATTAAAAGAACTGAAAAACTATTCTGAAGTTTTATACAATAAACGAAAAATTGTAGCTCTTAATAAAATTGATTTGATAAAAGAAGAAAATGATGATATTAAAGAGTTTGAAAAATTCTGTAAAAAAAACAATTTTCCTCTATTTAAAATATCAGCGATTAAAAACGAAGGAATTTATCCATTACTTGAATTTTTATATAAAACTATGAAAGAATTAGATTGGAGCAATTTAGGTTTTGGTTACCGTAAAACCAATTACAATGTAAGATGTTA
>JALXDT010000076.1:0-4103 GCA_027070475.1 Candidatus Aminicenantota bacterium
CTCTTATCTTGCAAAAGAAGTCTATACAGTTGAAAGAATAGAGAAGCTTTACAAATCAACAAAAAAGAGATTTGAAGATTTGAATATAGGTAATGTAAGGTTTAAACTTGGTGATGGAAAGGAGGGCTGGGCAGAATATTCCCCCTATGATAAGATTATTGTCACAGCAGCGGCAAAGGAAATGCCGGAAGCTTTGATAAAACAATTAAATCCAAAAGGAGGAATAGCAATTGCTCCTTTAGGAGATTATATTCAATATTTATACTTAATTAAAAGGAATGGAGATGAGATTAAAAAAATTCGGGATATTGCCGTTAGTTTTGTTCCTCTCATTTAGTATTCTTGCAAAAGAGAAAACAAAGCAAAAATTCATAGAAATCTTTTTAAAAAAAGATATTAAAATAATCGCAGAGCTTGCACTTACACCCGAAGAGTGGGAAAAAGGATTAATGTTTAGAAAAAAACTCCCGGATAATTATGGTATGCTTTTTGTATTTAAAACAGTTGATTATCAATGGTTCTGGATGAAAAACACATACATACCACTGGATATTATCTGGATTAGTGAAGATAAAAAGATAGTTTACATAGCTGAAAATTGCAAGCCCTGTCTTAAAGGTGATTGCCCTTCTTACGGAGTTGAAATACCTGTCAAGTATGTATTAGAAATCAAAGGAGGAAAAGCAAAGGAATTTGGGATTAAGGTAGGGGATAGGATTGATTTTTTTCTTCCTTTTGACAATTAATGTTTGATTTTAAGAAGAAAAATTTAAAAAAGATAGTTTTTATATTTATTAGCCTTATTATTTTTATTTTTATCCTTGATAAAATCTTTCCTTTACCTAAGAATAGATTGTTAAGAGAAAACTCAAAAGTTGTTTTTTTTAAAGATGGAAGAATAGCAAGAATTTTTTTAACTTCGGACGAAAAATTAAGGCTCCATTTAAAATATGAAAAAATTCCAGAGGAAGTTAAAAAAGTTTTTTTAATCTCAGAAGACAAATTTTTTTTCTATCATCCCGGAGTAAACCCCTTTTCAATATTAAGGGCATTAATATCAAACATAAGGAACGGAAAAATTGTATCTGGAGGTTCCACAATAACAATGCAGATAGCAAGGATGATGGAGCCCAAAAGCAGAAATCTTATTTCAAAGATTATAGAGTCTTTGAGAGCTTTACAGCTTGAGCTTCACTTTTCAAAGAAAAAATTATTGGAGATCTATCTTAATATAACCCCTTTCGGAGGCAATATCGAAGGAATAGGAGCTGCATCCTATGCTTACTTCAGAAAACCTGTATCAGCTTTGAATATAAAAGAGATAACACTTTTATCATTAATCCCCAAATCTCCAAATGTTTTTTATCCTGCAAAAAAAAATTACGGAATAATAGAGAAGCGATACAAAAAGCTTATTTACCGTCTTAAAAAAGAGGAGTTTATAAAAGAAAGGGAATTTAAAAACTTGAGTAAGCTGAAGTTTATTCCGGTAAGACATCCTTTGCCCTTTGAAATTCCGCACTTTTCAGATTATCTTATTTTAAAATATCCCCGAAAAAAGGAGTTCAGAACATTAATTTCATACAATATTCAAAAATCCCTTGAGAAAATTGTTTCTGATTATAAGAATAACATAAGGGCTCTTAATATAAATAATCTTGCGGTCATAATCATAAATAATAAGGAAAAAGGTGTTGAAGCTGTGCTTGGTTCACAGGATTATTTTAGTGAAAATGGCGGGCAGATAAGAGGCTTTTTAAGTTTAAGATCACCCGGCTCCACACTAAAGCCCTTTCTCTATGCTTATGCAATTGAAAAAGGATTGATAAATCGTGAAACACTTTTAAAGGATATTCCCATAGAGTATGAAACTTATTCTCCTCATAATTTCAAGGATATTTACAGAGGGCTTGTTACCGTTGAAAAAGCGCTCGCAGAATCATTGAATGTCCCTGCTGTCAATCTTTTAAACAGAGTGGGAGTTAAAGAATTTTATCAATTATTAAAAACACTTGACTTTAACTCTTTGAAGAGTGAAAGCAATTACGGCTTATCCATTATCTTGGGAGGATGTGGAGTCTCTCTTTATGAATTAACAAGAGCTTACACTCTTTTTGCCAACAAAGGAATTTTTTATAATTTAAGAGATTTAAAGGATGAGCCGGTTCAGGGCAGGAGGGTGATATCAGAGGGAGCCTCTTATCTCATAACTGAGATTTTGGAAAGTCACAAGAGGCCGGATTTTCCAGAGGTTTTTTATTCTGTTTCTGATCTTCCCAGAGTAGCATGGAAGACAGGAACATCTTACGGCCATTTTGATGCATGGAGCATAGGCTATACTCCCAAATATACCGTAGGAGTTTGGGCGGGAAATTTTAATAATCTCAGCTCAGCAGATATTGTAGGTGTTAAAGTTGCAACCCCTTTAATGTTTAAAATCTTTGATTTTCTTCAAAAGGAAAGAAAAAGAGTATGGTTTCAAAGGCCCGATGATCTTATTAAAATTCAGGTATGTGCATTTTCAGGGATGAAACCTATTTCAGAAAAGGTAAAGACAAAAGAGGTCTGGGTTCTTAAAAGGAAAATACCCACACAAAGGTGTATTTTTCATAAAAAATATTTTATTGATAAAGAGAGTGGAAAGATTGTCTGCCCTGAAATTATGAAAGATAATCACAAATATGAAGAAAAAATTTTTCTTGTCTATCCTCCCGATATTGCATTCTGGTATAAGAAAAGAGGTATTCTGACGGAAAAACTTCCTGAAATTGACAAGAGATGTTTTTTGGGAGAGGAGGGAAAACCTCCTAAAATCATTTTTCCTAAAAATAATCAAATATTTTATTTTCCGGAAGATCTAAGTATGAAAAAAAGGAGGATCCCACTTATCTCAGATAAAAATGTTTTCTGGTTTGTTGATGGAGTATTTATTGGGAAAGGGCAGAAAATATTCTTTTCTCCCAAAAAAGGCAGGCATACGATAGAAGCCATAGATAATAATTCAATACAATCGAAAAGTATTAAAATAAGAGTTAAAAACTAAATCTTCTCTAAATCATATTAATACATAATAGTGGAGAATAGTTATTGAAAAAAAGTAATCCACATGGTTGATTCTCTTTTGCAGAATTATTTTAGTGTTAAAATAGAGTTAATTTTAAGTCTTTTGTATTAATCACAACCCTCAATTTTTCTTTCTTTAATTTCCTCCTCTGAGTGGAAACCCTATTTATTTGACAATTGAAACTCCATAATATATAATCATGAGAGGTTTAATATGACTTTAATTAATGCAATACCAAATAGAACATATGTCATTGTTGGCTTTAATGGAGGGCCGAATTTAATTCAAAGATTATATTCAATGGGGCTCTATCCCGGAGCAAGAATTCAAATTGTAAGTGTTGCACCTTTGAGAGGCCCCTTAATGATAAAAAATCTTGACAATAATATACAAATCGCCCTTGGTAGAGGAATTGTTAGTAAAATAAGTGTCAAAGAGGGCTAATATGAAAAGAGTTGCACTTATTGGGCAACCAAATTGTGGAAAATCGGCCCTTTTTAATTCAATAGCAGGGTATAAAGCAAATTCCTCACATTTTCCCGGAACTACTGTGGAAATATTAACAAGTGAAGTAGTTTATAAAGAAGAAAACTTTGAATTGATAGATCTTCCCGGTTCTTATTCTCTTTCACCCTTTGACAAAGCAGAAGAAGTGAACACACTTTTTGTTTTGAAGGAAGATTTTGACTTAATAATAAATGTAATGGACGCCTCCATTTTAAGTAGGTCCTTAGAACTCTCAATAGAAATTTTAGATATAGGAAAACCTGTTATTATCGCTCTTAACATGATGGATGAAGCCAAAAAAAAGGGAATTCATATAGATATAGAAAAACTTTCCTCCATATTGGGAGTTCCGGTTGTTCCTACAATTGCACTGTACGGAGAAGGAGTGAACAATCTTCTTAAAGAAGTTATTAAAATGTTGAAAAAACCTATAAAACCAAAACCTATAAAATTAAATTCAACGATCGAAGCAATCATAAGTAATTTAGTAAAATTTTTCCCAGATAGGAAAGAAAAAAGATTTCTTGTATAT
>JALXDT010000076.1:4113-7420 GCA_027070475.1 Candidatus Aminicenantota bacterium
ATATAAAGGAATTGAATGGAATTTGATTAAAGAAAAAATAGAAATTCCCCACTCTTTTTTTGAAGAAATATCTAAAATAAACCAGGAAATTGAGAGAGTTTATGGAAAGGATTTAAAAGAATTCATCTTTTCAGAAAGACATCATCTATCTATGAAAATCGCAGAAGAGGTGACAATAGTCAAGCATAGCATTGAAAAAAGCCTGGAGGAAAGAATTGATAAAATCCTTTACCACCCGTTCTGGGGGTATATAATTTTTGTTTCCTCTTTTGTTCTTGTTTTATTGTTAGTTTTTAAAATTGGGGGACTTTTGGAAGATATCTTTGTCTTTCCTTTTGATATTTTATCAGCTAAATTTCAAAGTATAAAAACATATAAATTTTTAAAACCGCTTATCAGCGGAACATTGGATGGAACAATGGGAGCAATTGGAGTTATTGTTCCCTTCATGGTTCCCTTGCTTTTTTTTATCTCTCTTTTTGAAGAGACCGGATTTTTAGCAAGATCTGCTTTTCTTTTTGATAGCTTTATGCACAAAATAGGTCTGCATGGTAAATCAATTCCTCCCTTAATTTTAGGTTTTGGATGTAATGTTCCAGCTATCTCTGCTACCCGTATAATTGAAAGTGAAAGAGATAGGATAATAACAGCTCTTTTAATCCCTTTCATTCCGTGTTCTGCCAGAACAATTGTAATTTCAGCCCTTGTAAGTAAGTACTTAGGTGTGTGGTGGGCTTTGTTTATATATCTTATTTCTATTATTATCACCATAATAATTAGTCTTCTTGCTTCCTCTTTTTTAAAGTACCCCGCCCCGGGTTTGATTATGGAGATCCCGTCCTTCAAAGCTCCCAATATCAAAAATGTACTAATGAAGACATGGATTCAATTAAAACCTTTCTTATATTTTGCTGTTCCTATCCTTGTTTTAGGTAGTATTTTTATCGAATATTTTAAATTATACGGTGCGGAAAATATTATCAACTCTATTCTAAGACCAATCACATATATTTTAAATCTCCCACCTCAAGTTGGTTTTACTTTAATTTTCGGATTTCTAAGAAAAGAACTTGCTCTCTTAATGTTAGGACAGTCATTAGGAGTAAGAATAACCGAGATTACTTCGGTGCTTTCACCTTTACAAATACTCTCATTTACTCTTTTTACCACTCTTTATGTTCCCTGTCTTGCAACTCTGCTTATATTAAAAAGAGAGTTTAATTCAAAAATAGCAATAATTTCCCTCTTTTTAAATATTGGTACCGCCCTTTTGATAACAACCTTCATTATGTGGGTTTTAAAGGGAGTAGGAGTATGATGGAGGGAAATTGGTATCTTGCTCTAACTAAACCTCAAAAAGAATTTTTTGTTGAAAAAGCCCTAAGAGAAAATCTGAAAGGAATAGAGGTTTACTGCCCAAAATATAAAAAAAGAGGTAAAATCAGGCCCTTTTTTCCGGGCTATCTTTTCGTTAAATTCAAAGACAAAAAATTCTTTCATATAATCAAATATACGATTGGCATAAAAAATTTTTTAACAATAGAAGGGGATCCCTTTGTTGTTCCGGAAGAGATAATTAACAAAATAAAAGAGAATGAAGAGAACGGGATTGTCATAATTAAAAAGAAAAACGAAGAACTTAAAAAAGGGGATAGAGTCAGAATAGAAGAAGGAGCCCTTCGAGGATTGGAAGGGATTTTCTATGAAGAGTTAAAAGATTCGGAAAGAGTAAAAATTTTCGTTTCTTCTCTTTTAGTATGGGCGAAAAAAGAAGATCTATCAAAGATTGAATAATTATTTGTAAGGATAATTGATTCTTAGCTGATTTATCTTGTACCTTAACACCCTTTCACTAATTCCCAATAACTTAGCTGCTTTCGTTTTCACCCCTGCCGATTGATCAAGAGCTTTAAGTATAAGATTTCTTTCTACTTTCTCAATTATTTTAGGAAGAGGCTCTTCTATAGAACCAATATTATCAAAATCATTATCTCCCATAGCGATAAAAGAAGCTATTTCATCCAACTCAATGACCCCACTATCATTAAGAACAACTCCTCTTTCAATTATATTTTCCAATTCCCTTATATTACCGGGAAAATTATATTTGCTTAAGTATTTGATAACATCTCTACTTACACCCTTTATATTTTTATTCTCCCTCTTATTAAATTTTCTTATGAAGAAATCAACTAAATAAGGAATCTCCTCTTTTCTTTCTCTAAGTGGTGGAACTTCTATTTTTATAACATTCAATCTATAATAAAAATCATCTCTGAATTTCCCTTCCTTAACAAGTTTTTCTAAGTTTTTGTTAGTTGCAGCAATAATTCTGACATCAGTTTCTATTGGCACAGAAGAACCAAGACGTGTAACTTTTTTATCCTGAATTACACGGAGTAATTTCGCCTGAGTTACAAGAGGAATTTCTGCAATTTCATCAAGAAACAATGTCCCTCCATTCGCAGCTTCGAACTTTCCTTTCATTCTCCTATCGGCCCCTGTATATGCTCCTCTTTCTGCTCCGAAGAGTTCAGATTCTATAAGAGTTTCAGGAATTGCAGAAATATTAACTTTAATAAATGGTTTTTCTGCTCTATTTGAAGAATAATGAATTATTTCCGCTATTTTCTCTTTCCCTGTTCCTGTTTCACCTATAATTAGTACATTTGCATTACTTTTTGCCACTTTTATAGCCATTTTAACAATATTTTCCATTAAAGGAGAACTATATACAAAATCTTCTATTTTAACCTCTTCAACTCTCTCTTTAAGTTCTTTTAGCTCTTTCTTAATTTCCAAAAATTCAACAGCTTTTTTTATTCTAACAAGTAACTCTTCTTTTTTTATTGGTTTCTGTATAAAATCAAAAGCTCCTGCTTTCATTGCCTCCACAGCTAAACTAACATCACCATAAGCTGTTAAAATGATAACTTGTACAAAAGGATAATTCTTTTTAACATGCTTTAATATTTCAATTCCATTGGTTTCCTTTAGTCTATAATCTACCAACAAAACATCAAAAATATCTCTCTCTAAAGCTCCAAAAAGCTCTTCTTCGTTTTCAAAGGCTTTAACATTGAATCCTGATAAAGTTAAAATATCTTTTAATAAGTTTCTTTGTAATTCTTCATCTTCAATTATTCCAACACTTAAATGTTTGGACATTTTATTTTCAGCCTCCCTTGAAATTAATAATAATTATATCTCCTAATTCATAAGAATCAAAAGAAATATCCCAATTATGAAATTCTATAATCTTTTTTATTAAAAAGAGAGTATCCCCTTTTTCTGAACTAAAATTTTC
>JALXDT010000077.1 GCA_027070475.1 Candidatus Aminicenantota bacterium
GAACATGGCCTTATCATAAGGAAAATTAATCTTATCTCTTCCTGTTAAACCTATGGATGTGATTTTTCCCAATTTTCTTACATAATCAAATGCAGATGAAATCCCACCTGCAGAACCACTTGCTTCTACCACCAAATCAGCTCCTCTTCCATCAGTAAGCTCAAGAATAGTTGGTATAGGATCCTCTTTGTTTATATTAAAAACATAATCAATGGTTTTAATCTTTTTAGCCACCTTTAACCTAATCTCTTCATCAGCATCAGTGCCAATAACAATAACCTTGCTTGCTCCTCCTATTTTAGAGGCCATTGCTCCTAAAAGACCAATAGGCCCAGGCCCTACTATAACAACAACATCAAGAGGTCTCAATTTACCTCTCTCAAGGATATCATAGGCAACATTTGCAGTTGGTTCTGCAAGAGCTGCCTTTTCAAATGATAAATTATCCGGAATCTTATGTAAAAGTTCAGGATTGGGATATCTCATATATTTTGTAAAAGCTCCATCTATTCCCCAACCGGGAGATCTTTTTTCAGGGCATATATGCCTATTTCCCGTCATACAAAGCCAGCATTTTCCACAGTATAAGGTGTGAGGTTCACCAACTACCCTATCACCTATCTTCCAGTCTTTAACATTTTTTCCCTTATCAACAATAATTCCGGAAAACTCATGACCTAAAATTACAGGTGGCCAGTAGGGAAATTCATCATGATAAATGTGAAGATCAGTACCACAAATTCCAGCAGCTTTAATCTCTATCAAAACATCATTATCACCAATTTCAGGGATAGGAACCTCTCTAACCTCAATCAGGCCTTTCCCTTTTCCTGTTTTTACCAAAGCTTTCATTTTTTCACTCATTTTAATCCACTCCATTTATAAACAAAATTTATTAAAGCAATCGCACCTTTTTTTATATCCTCTATTGGGATATTCTCTTCTTTAGAGTGCGCAGTGGATATTGAACCTCCTCCGAAAACAATTGCAGGAATTTTTAATTGAACAGAATATCTCCATGCATCACATGAGGCATTCATAAATTCAACTTTTGATTTTATTCCAGCCTCCCTTGCTGATTCTAACATTGTAGTTACAAGAGGATGAGACTTTTCAACAAAAGATGGATCATTGTTTAACATGTCAAAATAGATTTTTGCTCTTTCATTTTCTACAGACTCGGCAAGTCTTTTTTGCACCTCCTCTCTATTGAATGGAGGCAAAAATCCGAATACTCCCTTTAAGACAGCTTCATTGGGAGTGGCAGCAGGCCAATTCCCGGAATGAAGCATCCCAAAGGTACATGGCATGGGATTCGGATGATCTTTTATTTCATCAAGTTTATTTTTGCTAACTTTTAGAAGTTCTTCTCTTACCTTTTCTATCTTATCCATCGCTTTTATAGCTTCTTTCAATGCACTAACTGTTGTTTCAGGGCTTCCACTGTGGCCTGCTTTTCCCTCGGTCTTTACTGTAAACCAAACAGCACCTCTGACAAGATGAACCACTTGAAGTTCCGTAGGTTCAAGAACTATTGCAGCATCTACATTAAGCCCATCTCTCACAACTTTCAATGTCCCATTACCACCGTTTTCCTCTTCAATAACAAAATCTATTACTATATCTCCTGTAGGTTTTAATTTAAGAGTTTTCAATGATTTTAAAAGAAGCCATAGTATGGCTATTTGACCCTTACAATCATTTGCTCCTCTACCAAAGACCTTATTATCCTTTATAAAAGGAGAGAAAGCATCTTTTTGCCCTTCAGAAGGTGGAACAACATCCATATGGGTGTTAAAAGCCAATGATTTTCCCTCCCCTACTCCATCAAGTTTAACTCTAAGATTTGCAGAATCATTGTAATGAAAATTTTCAAGCTTAAAGGAATAATCTGGATCTTTCATTATTTCATCAGTAATTGGAATTAATTCTATTGAATCAGCTAAACCCTTTATTTTTTCATAAAGATACCTTGCAACCCTTATTTCATTTCCTCTTGTAGAGGGGATTGAAATCAAATCTTTTAAAACCTCAATTGCTTCATTTAAATTCTGATCAACCGCTTTTTCAATTTTTGATATCATTTCTTAGCCTCTCTGTTTAGAATATTTTCAGGTAGTTCTCCATTAACAAATTTTTCAATGGTTTCAACAATCTTATATCTTATATTCCATTCAGATTTTTCCGAAGACCACGATAAATGAGGGGTTAACAATAGATTCTTAGTTCTAAATATAATATTATCTCTTTTAGGAGGTTCACCTTCATACACATCAAGAGCAGCATAATGTATTTTTCCTTTGTCTAAAAGCTCACACAGAGCTTCATAATCTATTAAACCTCCTCTTGCAGTATTAACTATGATTGCACTTTCTTTTACAAGTTTTAAATTTTCTCTGTTTAGAAGATGATATGTCTCTTTTGTAAGAGCTGAATGAACAGTAATAAAATCAGAATTCTTCAATAATTCTTCCAAAGGAGTGTGTTCAACACCATATTTTTTCTTTTTTTCATCACTTAAATATGGATCACTTATAATAAATTTAACATCAAATCCCTGCAGCATCTCATAAACTCTGCTTCCTATTCTACCAAAACCAATAATACCTATAGTCTTGCCCCTGATAGAATAAATTCTTCCAACTTTTGAAAAATCCCAGCTTCCCTTTTCAACAGAAAGATTTAAAGATTCAATCTGTTGTAATAATCTTCTTGCGGAAGCCATCAAAAGCATTACAGCCTGCTCAGCAACTTCATCAACACAATAATCGGGAATATTTGCAACAAATATACCCTTTTTTGTAGCATATTCAACATCAACATTATCATATCCGATTCCATGCCTAACTATAAGTTTACACTTTCTTAATGAGTCTATAACTCCTTTATCTATTTTTGCCATATTCACAATCAATATATCAGCATCCTTTACTGCCTCTATAAGTTTTTCTTGAGGTGCATGTTTTAATTGAAAAGCTTCTAACTCATATCCAATTTCTTTAAATTTATTTTTCTCCCAATCAAGGTTATCTTCAAGGTAATCTGTTACAATTATTTTTCTTGAATCCATTATCCTCCTCCAATCAAAGCATCATTTTATGGCAATATTGTTTCCTTCAAATATCTCTTCAATCTTATTTTTTCTATCAATTTTTATAAATTTCCAATCTTTTCCGACCAAATCAAATTCCAATACTTTGTATTTTGGAATAAAATCAATGGGTGCTTTAATTGAGGGAATGATTTTAGCTGCAATTCTTCTCCCATTTTTATCAAAAATCTCAACACTAATATTCTTTACAGGAGCATCTCCTATATTGTGAACTTTTACAAATAACTTACCATTCTTATAATTCACATCTCTTTCTCTGTTTATAGCAAGGTCAGGTAATCTCTTTCTTTCCTTCACTTTCTTTATCAATGACACATTAATTACAATATTTTTCTTAGGTGGAATGGTAAATTCTATCTCTGAAAATCTTTTTAACCTCATTTTTTTCTTCATAATGACATCATTTTTAGAATCAATCCTTCCATCATCATTTTTATCATACCCCACTCTAACCAGATATATACCTTTATTTATCCTCCACAACCTCATTCTCATTTTAGAAGCCTTGTTTATAAAACTATAGACATTTGCAATAACTTTATTTCCACTTCCATATAATACCAATCTTGCTATATCAAAAGAAGGATCACTCCATGATACGACCAATTTATGGGGAGTTGGATCAATTCTTCCGGGGAGTGTACCTCCCAGGGCGTATTTTATTAACTCCTGCCTTCCGGGCATAGATCCTGTTTTATCCGTATGCCTTATTGCTCTCGTAAAATCAAATTCCTCGGTTTTATCATACTTTATAGAAATATTCATCATTATTCTTCCGGCTTTATCCTTATCATCCAATTTATATGGAGGAAATTCAGGGAATTCATTCCAATACCATTTTAGCTGAGTTGTTTCATAATCTCTTACAAGTGATTCTCCCCAGAGTTTAGGTTCTCTGTTATGGGAATGTTTGTCCCTAATGAAAGGTTTTAGTCCTTTTTTAAGCCTCTCTTCATTATTCTTTTTCATTATATCAGTATAAACCTTTGCAGTAATCATCTCTCTTTCAACTACATGGGGATCTCCCAGTGCATAAAGAAGCATCAAACCTCTGCTTGTTATAAAATCTGTAATATGAAGATAATCAATAGGCCATACATCGCAATAACCATTTTTGTATATTCCATAATTTTCAAGGCCATCATATACTTTTAAAAAGGATTTTCTGGCTCTTTCATCTCCCATTAATGGAACAGCAGAAAATCCCATCGGTATAAAGGTATCATCATTTGATCCACCCCAGAAAAATCCATCACTTCTCTGCATGCTTATAATCCAATCAAGAGTTCTCTTGGTTTTTTTGTAAAGTTCTCTTTCCCAAATTGCCCATGCAGGAGCATCTTTGGGAATATCTTTTGATATTTCAACTTTATCATAAATCTTAAATATTTTTTCATGGGTCCCACCATAATTATAGGCTCTTTCGCCTGTCAATCTTCTGTATATTTTTGCTATTTCATCATCAGGATTTATCCTTATTACAGATTGAGGTGGATACCACATATCATAGGGACCTCCGAATTTTGTCCAGTATTTTATCCCCTCTCTCATTGTTGTTATATTACTTATATCAATCGTAACTCCTCCAAAGTATGACCACCATTTTTTACTTCTTTTCTCTCCTGTGAAATTCCATGGTTGGTAATTGTATTCTTTCATGTATTGCATTCTTGCAGGGATCATCTCATACTTGGAAAAGGTTTCTATTGCCTTGTTTTTATCCTTACTTAGTATAACCTTTATCTTAGGTGTATAATTCCTTCCGAACAAAATCTTTTCTCCATCTGAAAATTTCATATCAATCCATATTCTATTTTCAGAAGCAAGTATAAAATCAACAAGATCAAATAGAATAGCTATTTTTTGTGGTTTACTTTTATTGGCAAAATTAACTCTTAACAATGATTTTGCCCATAGTCTTGAAGGATTTGCAGGATCTCTGAATTTAATCCAGAGAATACTTTTACTTTTGGTAGGTTTAACAAAAAATTCAACCATAACTTTATCAACCGGTATATCAGGATTTAAGTCAGGACTGAAAAAATTAATGGATTGAAGTGGAGCGATACGAACAAATCCTGTTTTTAAATTTGTTTTAAATTTTTCACCCATGAATGAGATTCTATCATTTGCTCCTTTCAATTTTATAAGGGCATCATAGTATTTTTCATCTATCCTGTTTTTGTCGCTTAATGGGCTTAAAAACCATGTATAGTCATACTTTTGATTTAAATTCTTATGATTGGTATACCAGAGCTGGACTTCATGAATTCTTGTTTTTCCTGTAAGAGGAAATCTCAAAGAGCCTCTATCTACTAATCCGGGTGGAGTTCCGTATCCTTTGAGTGCATCAAAATGTATGTTTTTTTCTCCTTTTAAATCAATCTTTTGTGAATAAAACTTATAAGGATAATTTCCAGAATTTATGATTAAATTTTCCGAAGTTTTCTTATTCCCTCTATAAATCTTTATCCCTGATAAAATCCCTTCCATTGATATATAATCAGGGTTCTCACCATCTTCAAGGTCAACATCAATTTTAGTTCCCTTCCAATCCACATCTCCTAAAATATATGTAAAAAGAAGATAAGGATGAGGCCATGCAAGTTCATATCTCCCATCCATAATCCACCATGCGGGGATCTTCTCATCATGACAATCTTTTACAACTGCCTGTTTCATAAAAAGAGGTGTTCCATCAGTTTTTAACTCAGGTAGTTTAAGATTATCAAAATTTGCATAAGTGTTGAGCAATCTTTTAACTGCAGCTTCATCAATTAGATCTTTTTTATTTTCAACTCTTTCCATAACTTTATTATCTTTGTAAAGCTCTTTTATTTGATTATCGGAAAGAGGGTGGTTAAAAAAATAGATCTCATCATAATATGATTCTGGATAAAATGGGCTAAAGAGTCCAGGCAAAGGAGTGTCCCACCATGCATCTTTACCCCAATTTGTAGCAACTAATTTCCCATTATAGTATAGTTTTATTCCATAGGCATGATTGTATACAACAGCAACATGTTGCCATTCTCCTACTTTCCAGATTCCAGGTTTACTTTTGACAGTATGATATTGGTAAAAAATATCCCTTATTGAAACAGACAGACTTTTATCCTTATTTATATCAAATCTTAAAAGGTCTCTCTCTTTTCTTCCCCAGGAGATACTTGTCTGCATGAATATCGGATATAGTTTATCTATAATAAGTTTAGTCGGTTTAATCCAGAAAGCAATTGTTCCCTGATCCCCATAAAATTTTCCTATTCCCCAATAGTGTGGTTTTGTTCTATGATCTCCCCACATTGTGGCAACTATCAAATCAAGGTCAGCACCGGATTTGTTAGCAGCGGTTTTTGTAATAGACCATCCGTCTTTAATATGAAGAGCATTTCCAAATTTACCTTTAACAATTTCCATTTTCCTAAGCTTTATGGGATCCTTTAAAATTTGCCCTGGTTTTGCTTCTCTGTATATTTTTGCTCTTGAAAGAAAATCTTTTAAAATATCCTGTTTTGTATCAAAACTAATATGCAATGTATAGTCTTTATTTGACTTAGAAGATAGTGGTAATACAATAAAAACAAATAAAAATAAATAAATATATATTTTTTTCATAATTCCTCCATTTTTTATTTATCAAAAATCAAATAACCAAAATACTCTGTTGCATGATTGCTTTTCTTGGGAGGTAAGAAAAATAAATTTCTTCTGAAAGAGTCTATAGTTCCTCCCAGACGGTAAAGGTTAAACCTCCAGACATCTCCGATTTCAGGTTTCTTTTTATTATATCCTGCATATTTAAATAAAGAGAATGGAACACTTATTTCTATTATCCAGTAAGAATCTTCATCATCATTTTTATTCATCGTGCCTACATGATATCTACCAATCTGTAGTCCTGGAGGAAACCAATAGGTACTTGCTTTTTCAGGATTCTTTACTCCAAAAAGAGTTTTCAACATTGGATTGGGTTTTAAAAGGTGGATTCCCGAATTATAGGAACCTAAAGCATTTATCTCAATATTTATATAAACCTTTGTTTTGTTTTTAAAAGGGGAAACGAAAAATTCAACACAATCATCATTGTAAACATCTGTTAATCTTTGAGTTCTTGTTGCTTCAATATGTTTATCATATGATTTGAATGCAATGTAGATATTTTCATCATCCCAGAGCATTTTAGCTTCAGTTCTGTCTTTATCTTCATAATTATGTGTGGGGAAAACAAAGAATTTTCCCACAGGAGTTGCTTGTTTCCAATCCCTTTCTGTAAGATTACCATCTATGTATATC
>JALXDT010000078.1 GCA_027070475.1 Candidatus Aminicenantota bacterium
TATAAATTTAAATCTATTATCTTTATATATTTTTTACCCGAATAAAAATATTTAGAAATTACTTCTGGGAAAAAGTAATTCAACCTACATAAAATGGCGATTAAACATAGATAAAAAAATTCTTTTACCATTTTATATCCTTGTATAAGGTTGCATCAAAATTTATACCAAAAAACGATTGTTTAAAGAACATCTGTTTTAATAACCTATCAAGAACAATCTTTTTAATTCTAAAATCCAAACATCAACAATTTCGTCGACAAAACGACATATTTGGTGATTATTGGTAAGTATTTTAAAATAAAAATTGAGATATCTCAAAGTGAAGAAGTATAATAGAATAACATTGATTCTATCCCTTCCCTTCCCTCATACACCATAGCGTTTCACACTCTCAGATTTTCCCAAAAAGCGATGAACCCAAATATACTTCAGGTAATATTTCATTAACACTAAATGATTCTAATCAGAAAATTGAAAAGAATGGATTCTTAGCTTACTAACTCTATTCTCAATCTTATGGGTTTTATCAAATGTAAACCATCTTCGTGTTTGCCTCACAAAGCCTCCTGTTTTTAAAATCCCTATCCCCAGCTTTTAAACTTCAGTATAAGGGGATATTCTCTATAATGGTAAGGTCATATCCATGCCAGGAAATTTTTCACAATAATGGCGGTTTAAGTCCAGCATGTTTTGTTACTATAATGTATATTACCCCGATTTACACTCCACGATTCATTTCCTTTTTAAAAGATTTTTTAATATAATAAAAACATGAATTTTGCATTTAATAAAAATTAAGACAGAGGAAGATTGATATGAGTGAAAAAGATATTTTTTCAAGGCAGATACCTGTTCTCGGAAAAGAGTGTCAAAGGAAAATAGAATCATCTTCTGTTCTTGTTGCCGGAGTGGGAGGATTGGGCTCCACAGTTACAGAGTTACTTGTAAGGTTAGGGATAGGAGAACTTCATATTTTTGATAATGGTATTGTTGATGAACCAGACCTTAACAGACAGAGACTATATACAAAGGAGGATATCGGCAAAAAAAAGGTTTTTGTCGCCGAAGAAAAACTTTTAAAAATCACAGGAAAAACCAAGATAAAAGCTTATTTCAAGAAGATAGATGAAAAACTAAAACTTCCTGAAAATATTAATCTCGCAATTGACTGTCTTGATAATTTCACTTCAAGATACATTCTTGATGAGCTTCTGGAAAAGAGAGGCATCCCATTAATACACGCAGGTATTGAATCATACTTTTTTCAGGTTACCACAATAGACAGGATTAAAACAAAGAGATTAAAGGATATTTTCCCCGATATAAAAGATAAGAAAAAGATTCCTGTTATTGCTCCAACAGCAGTAATCGCCGCCTCTCTTGAAATAATTGAAGCTTTAAAATTCATTTGTAATATCACAGATAATCTCTCCTCTAAAATACTCGTAGGTGATCTAAAAGATTATGATTTCACTATTGTTAATATGAAAAGAGACAATTGATCACAAATTTTAAGCCACCATTATAATGGACAACTCGCACTTATAGACTAAATCCATATTGCCCGTTTCAAAAAATAACTCAAAGTCTGGTACTATTTTCCACCTTATAATTTAATAAATTTTCAATGTAGAAGGTACATCTATTTTTACTTCTTTTAAGATGACCTTTAATCTCTTTTCCGCTTCCTTTATTTTCTCTTTAAAAAAATTATTATCCTTACCCAATTTTGCAAAAGCCCCGAGGTTTTGTAATATCCTGATTAATGCTGCTGCCCAGAAAACTTCTCTCTTATAAGATTTAAAGGTTTCAAGAGAGAAGAAATAATCCAGAAGCTCTTCAGTTCTTTTCATATCAAAGGGTATATAAGAATCAAACAAAAGGGAAGCCAAATCATATACTGAAAAACCAATTCTCATTGTTTGAAAATCTACAATCCTGAGCTCTCCATTGTTGTTTATTAAAATATTTGAAGATTGATAGTCTCTGTGCATAATTGAAAGAGGATGCTGTTTTAGTGAATCATATATTATTTGTCCGAATTTTTTAATTTCCTCTTCCGTAAGTCTTTTATTAAAATAATGATTATTAAAATAATTAAGGTCAAAAATTATGTTTCCCATATCAAAGTATGCTCT
>JALXDT010000079.1 GCA_027070475.1 Candidatus Aminicenantota bacterium
CCATTCAATAGATAGGGCTGAAAAGTATGAGAAATTTTCTGAAATAATAGATTATGAAAAAAAGGAAGATTTTGGCTTTGGTAAAATTCCCGAATCTTTGAAAGGTAATGAATATGATGCGATTATAATACCTCTTTCAAATTTGTCAGGTGCCGGATTTTTAAATGTATTTTTATTATCTATAAGAATAAAATCAAAATCAATTTTTATCATAAATTCTCTGGTGAAGATAAAAAAAATAAAGAAATCAAAGATAATTATAAAAGCTTTTTTTTCTTTTATTAATTCGATTATCTCATCACTTCTTACATTAATATTTTCTCCGTTTTTGCTTATTTTTCTTCTGATAGGCTTTGTTAACAGCTTAAAAAAGAGATAGTTTTCCCTTGTTTACAAAAACAGGTTTCTCAAATAAAATAGGCAATGCTATATTTTATTGCCTTTGGAATTATTTTTTTTACAAGCCTTCTTTTCGGGATGGCTGGCATAGGCTCTGCAACAATTGTTATTCCTTCATTAATCATCATAGGTTTTCCCCTTCAGGAATCAATAGCAATCGGACTTACCGTCAATATAATAGTTTCTTCAATAATCAGTTTTACTATTATTAAAAACAGAGAGATAAAAATGCACGAAACACTCACTTTGCTTGCAGGCGCTTTTATCTCTCCACCGCTGGGAGTTTATGTTTCTCATCTTGTTAGCAAAGATACAATATTATGGATATTTTTTGCGATTTTAGTATTCGGTGCCTATAAATCATTTAAAAAATATTTTGAAAAAGATGAAAGGAAAAGCAGATTTCATGAGATGCAGGACCATGAACATCTTAAAGCTTTTTTATTCTTTGTTTTCGGAGTAGGAGGAGGTTTTTTAGCGGGGATGATTGGTATCGGAGGTGGAAGTGTGCTTTTACCACTTTTTATTATGCTTGGAATTTCTCCTAAAAAGATTATTCCTCTTGTAGCACCTCTGGTTTTTGTCTCTTCAACCATGGGGCTTTTAACAAGAGTTAAGATAGTTAAAACTTATGATTTAACATTGATATTAATAGCTATAGGAGCTGCTTTTACAGCAGGTTTTTTTTGTAATAGATACAGAGACAGAGTGAATAAAAGAAAATTAAGGCTTCTTTTGGGCTTTCTTCTTCTTATTGTTTCACTTAAAATCGGCTGGATGCTTTTGTTTTAGAGCAAATTGACAAAAGCTTTTTATATTTCCTTTGGGTCAAAGTTAATAAGGATAAATTTTTCTACAAAGGGAAGGAATATGGCAAACTATAAGATAAAGGGATTGTGAATCATATTGTAGGGGCAATTCATGAATTGCCCCTACGGTTAATTAAATTTAAGTTTTAAAAACAACTAAGATCAATGAACTAATAACATCCATAATTGACTCAAGGCTTGATGCTGATATAGTGAATTGCGCCCCTACAATATATATACACCGATTCACGATTCACAATTCACTATTCACAATTCAGCTCAATGCTCAACGCTATGAGCTTAAGGCTACTAAAGGGGGCTTGATTATTCCGAATCTTTCCTATAAAATTATTATTCCGAAAGAATTGGAGTTGATTTTGAAAAAAAAGGATCTGAAAAAGGAAATCATTAATAAATTTGCATCCCATGTTTCCTCAGGTAAGGTGAAATTTTACAAAAAATATGGGATGAAATTTGTCATGGGAGAAAGGGAAGGGAGTTTTATATATGATTTGGATGGCAAAAAGAAATTATTAAATCTTCACTGCAATGGAGGGGTCTTTAACCTCGGACATAAAAATAGAGAGCTGATAGAGCTTTTAAAAAATTCCTTTGAATACTATGATATAGGAAATCACCATCTTATTAGCAAACCGAGAGCAGAACTTGCAGAATATCTCTCCTCTTTAATGCCCAAAGACCTTGATTATGTGATTTTTGGAGTTAGTGGTGGAGAGGCGATTGATACTGCAATAAAGGTTGCAAGGGCTTATACCGGAAGAAGGAAAATTGTTTCCGCTAAGGGAGGATATCACGGACATACTGGACTTGCTCTTGCTGCCGGAGATCCCAAATACAGAGAACCCTTTTACTCATCATCATCAGATTTTGTTCAGGTTAAATTTAATAATATAGATGCGATGGAAGAAGTTGTTGATAGAAGAACCGCAGCTGTAATTCTTGAAACAGTGCCGGCTACTCTGGGAATGCCCATTGCAGATAAGGATTATTTTAGAAAAGTAAAAAATTTATGCGAAAGAAAGGGGGCTTTGTTGATTTTGGATGAGGTGCAATCCGGACTCGGAAGAACAGGAAAACTCTGGGCATTTGAACATTTTAATGTTGTACCGGATATAGTTGTTTTAGGAAAAGGTTTGTCTGGAGGGCTTTATCCTATAACTGCCACTGTCATAAGAAAGGAGCTTGAAAGGATTTTCAGAAAAGATCCCTTTATCCATATCTCCACATTCGGAGGAGCTGAACCGGGAGCTATTATAGCAAAAAGAGTGTTGGAGTTAGTTTCCGAAAGCTCATTTTTGAAATCTGTTAATGCAAAATCAGAGCTTTTTTCTCTCTATTTTTCTGAACTTAAGAGAATTTATCCTGAATTTGTTAAAGGATACAGAAGATTGGGGCTTATGATGGGACTTGAACTAAGGGATGAATATTCAGGGCCAGCTCTTACAAAATCCTCTTATGATAATGGCTTGTTAGTTGTATATGCTAACAATGATAAATCCGTTGTTCAAATTCTTCCTCCTCTTACAATATCGGAGGAAGAAATAAGGCTCTCTTTTGAGCTTTTAAAAAAATCTCTGAAAAAGGCTAAGTTTTTAAGATATTTGATTAAATTTATTTAGGAGATGTCTATGAAAGAGATAGAAATTCTTGAAAAATTTGAAAGAGAGCTTATACCTCACCAACCTGAAAAATCACCTATCAAACCGGAGATAATCGGATACGGTGAGATTTCTACAATTTTTAAAATAGAGGGGCTTGAAGGATTTGCTTTTAAAAGGTTGCCGCTTTTTAAGACAAAGGAAGAGGCTGAAGAATATGAAAAAAAGTATAAGAGGTATACTGAGCTTTTAAAAGAGGCAGGAATTAATTTGCCTGAGGATAAAACATTTGTTGTTGATGTGGGAAGGCTGCCAATCTCTTTGTATATAGCTCAAAAAGAATTGCCATCTGAATCTATTGGGAACAAACTTTTGTTTAAGTTAAGTGATGATAAAATAAAAGAGCTTTTTAAGAAAATTGTTCAGGAAATGAAAAAAGTTTGGAATTTTAATAAAGAAAAAAAGGATGAGGTGGAATTGTCCATAGATGGCCAGCTTTCAAATTGGGCTTTGGTGGATGGAAAGTTGTTATTTATTGATACAAGCACGCCGCTTTTCAGATTAAAGGGAAAGGAACAGATGGACCCCGAGCCACTTTTAAAAAGTGCTCCGGGGTTTTTAAGGTGGATTTTAAAACTATTTTTTTTGGACGATGTTATGAATAGATACTATGATGAAAGATTGGTTTATATTGATTTTATAGCTAACCTTTATAAAGAACAGCGTCCGGATTTGATCCCAATAACTCTTGAGATTATTAACAGTAGCTTATCCGATGGTTTATCTCCCATAGAGAGGAAAGAAGTTGATAAATATTATAAAGAGGATAAAATGATATGGTCTCTTTTCCTATCATTCAGGAAATTTGACAGATTTGTCAAAACAAAGCTTATGGCAAAAAGATATGAATTTATATTGCCGGGAAAGATAAAGAGGTGATTATGTGCGATACATTTGTTTTAAAAAAAGATGAAAAGATTTTTTTCGGGAAAAATAGTGACAGAGAACCCAATGAAGCTCAGCTTCTTGAGTATTATCCCGGAAAAGTGTATGAAAAAGGTAGCAGGCTTCAAACGACCTATCTTGAAATAGAGCAAGTGAGGGAAACTTTCGGAATTATTATAAGCAGGCCATTCTGGATGTGGGGGGCTGAGATGGGAGTTAATGAGAAAGGGGTTGTAATAGGAAATGAAGCTGTTTTTACAAGGCTGCCTTACATTAAAAAGAATGTATTGACAGGTATGGATATTTTGAGGCTTACCCTTGAAAGGGCGGAAAGTGCTGAATCTGCTGTTGAAACAATTATTAAACTTATGGAAGATTATGGGCAGGGGGGGATATGTGGTTTTGAAGATAAAAGAATGAGCTATCATAATAGCTTTTTAATTGCTGATAGAGAAAGGGCGTTTGTTCTTGAAACCGCAGGTAAATTCTGGGTTTATAAGGAAATAGAGGATTTTTATTCAATATCAAACAGGCTGACAATAGAAGAAGATTTTGATGAAATTCATCCGGAGGCTGTTGAGTTCGCAAGAAAAAAGCGATGGCTTAAAAAGAGAGAAACATTCAATTTTTCAAAAGTTTTTTCTGATTTTCTTTTTACAAAATTTTCAGGTTCAAATTCAAGATGGTTAAGATCATACAATTTATTGAAAAATAGTTTTAATGATTTTTCAATAAAAAAAGCTTTTTCAATTTTAAGGGATCATGGAGGAGAGGACTACAGGCCTGATTCTCACCTAATAGCTGATTATATATGTGCCCACGGCGGGAATATTATCACAAGAAATGCAACTCAGACCGTAGGTTCATTGGTGGTTTTAAATTCTGAAAACAATACTGACATATGGGCAACCGCTACATCCTCTCCCTGTACTGCAATCTTCAATCCTGTCTCTTTTAAATATTTCCCGGAACTTGGAGAAAAACCTGACTCATTCTTTAATAAAAATTCATTCTGGTGGAATCATGAGCTTTTGTACAGAGAAACATTAAAAGATTTTGTTGACAGGAATTATGTTTATAAAAAGGAGATAGAAATTATTGAAGATAGTTTAATAAAGAAGTATTATTCCGAGGATATTAGAAAAGATAAAAACTTTTTTAATGAAAATTTTAGAATAGCATACGATAAATATAATGAATGGTATGATTGGATAAAGGAGCGGAAGATAAAAAAGAGACCGAACTTTGTTTTTAGAGTTTTCTGGAATGGTCAAAACAGAAAAGCTAAAATGGATGTGAGGTTATAGACGCATGGTTTTTCTATTGTAAAAAAAGGATTATTATGTTATTATTTTCTTTGAGGTTTTGAGATGGGAGTTTTTGATATTTTTAAAAAAAGCGGTTCAGTTTCTAAGAATGATATAGTAAAAAAGTCTGAAAAGGATGAACATCTTACAAGATTAATTAAAAGCGGAACAACTCTTTATTTTAAGAGTGGCTCATATGGTAGAAGTGTTCCCCTTGTGTTAAAGAAGATAGGTGAAAAGAGAATTGCTTTTAAAGCTGTGTCTGTTTTTCCTGAAAAAGAAGGTGCAAAAATAACGGTTGAATATGAATCGATGGGTAGAAGATATAAATTCGATACAAAAATATTTTCTTATAAGGAAGATACAGGTATAATTCTGGCGAGTTTTCCCTCTGTTATAAAGGATAATGAAAGAAGAAGGGTAAAGAGAATAGGTATACCGAATCGCGGAAGATTCAGGGTGACTGCTCTTGCAATGAAGAGTGGGATAGGTTTTTCTGGAGATATAATTAATCTTTCTACTTTAGGGCTTTCAATGCATATAGAAAGGGTAATGGATATTAGAAGTGAAAGAGAACTTCAAATAAAAGAAAAATTGTTCACAACAGGAATGGATTTAGGAGTCATAAGATTTAAAAGCGAAGGTTCAAGAGAGGCAGAGGTTTCCGGTGAACTTATATATGTTATAAAGGATGGCCCTAAAATCAGAGTTGGGATAGAATTTAATAAACTCTCCGATAATTCCCTTTCTATTGTAAAATCTATTTTAATGAAATATACAGCTCGATGAAAGATGAGAAGATAAAAGTAGGTTTGGTCTTTGGAGGAATGTCTCCAGAGCATGAAATATCAATCGTTTCAGCAAAATCCGTTTATGAAAATCTTGATAAAAATAAGTATGATATTTTTTCTTACTATATAGATAAAAATGGGTTTTGGGAAGAGGTTGAATCACCTCTTAATTATGAAAAAAGATTAACAGAACCGGCTCCCTTTTTAGCCTTTAAAAATGTTAAACCTTTTCTTGAAATAGTAGATATTTTTTTCCCTATTCTTCATGGCCCTTACGGAGAGGATGGAACAATTCAGGGAATATTTGAGAGCTTGAAGATTCCATTTGTTGGAGCTGGTGTTGCAGGTTCTGCGGTGTCAATGGATAAGGTTTTGACAAAAAAAATTCTTGAAGCAGACGGGATTCCTGTTGTTGATTATCTTATTATATGGAAAAGCAATAAAATGTTGGATGAGCCTGAAAAAATAAAGGAGAGTGTTTTGGAAGGTTTAAAATTGCCTGTTTTTGTAAAACCGTCAAACTCCGGCTCAAGCATTGGTATTACAAAGGTGAAAAAAATTGATGATATTATGGAAGCAATTATGAAAGCTTTTAAATATTCGGATAAGATTTTGATAGAAGAGGGGATTGAGAATGCAAGGGAGATAGAAATTTCCGTATTCAGTGATAAAAAAGGTATAAAAGTATCTGTTCCCGGAGAGGTTATTCCATATAATGAATTTTATGATTATGATGATAAATATAAAGTGGGTAAAACAAAGTTCAAAATACCTGTAGAATTAGATGAAAAACTTGTGGAAAGAATAAAGAAAACAGCTTACGATACCTTTAGAATATTAAGCCTTTACGGTATGTCAAGGGTTGATTTTCTTTTGGATAAAGATGGTAACTATTATGTTAATGAAGTAAACTCAATTCCCGGCTTTACTTCAATTAGTATGTATCCGAGGTTATGGGAGGAGAGTGGGATTAAATACAATGAATTACTTGATCTCCTGATTCAGTCCGGATTGCAGAGGTATGAGTAGGGGTAGAATTCTTGCCATTGATTATGGCGAAAAAATAATAGGTTTGGCTATTTCGGATGAGGAACAAAAGGTTGCCTTACCATTAAAGAACTATAGAAGAAAGAGCCTTGAAGAGGATATACTTTTTATAAAACAAATAGTTACCGAAAGAAAGATAGTTAAGCTTGTTGTCGGCAATCCTTTAAATTTTAAAAGAGAAGAATCCAAAATGAGTGGAAAAGTTAAGGAATTTATTGAAAAGCTAAGAGAAAAAATAGAAATTGAAGTAGAATTATTTGATGAAACATTTACTACAAAAGAAGCGGAATTTGTTTTGCGTGAGTTTGGTTTTAAAGAAAAAAAAATGAGAGGGAAAAAGGATTCAATTGCTGCATCTTTTTTATTATCATCCTATCTGGAGTCACTAAAATGAAATTTATAAAAACATTTTTATATTTTATCTTTATCTTTTTCATTGTGGGGATAATTACAT
>JALXDT010000080.1 GCA_027070475.1 Candidatus Aminicenantota bacterium
AAACAATCTTCCCCTTGCTATGTAAAAATAGGGATAGTTCGGAAGATTTTTACATTTAAGAAAATATTTTTTTGCCTTATTAATTCTATATTTACTCCAATAGATTAAACCCATGTAATATTTGTTTTTCCAGTTTTCCTTCAAACTATCAGCCCATTTTAAAACCTTTAAGGTTTCATGCCTAAATGGAAATATGAGGAATGGAGAGCTATTTAATGCAATGTTTAAAAACCTTTTACTCTCTTCTACCTCTCCTTTTAAATTGTAAAGATAGCTTAACCAGTAGTCTACTATTGCATTTTTTGGTGAGAGATTTAGTAAACTTATAGCTTCACGGTAAAGGCCCAATCTATAATAATAAAGAGCTATTTCAAGATAGGTTTGTTCAGGGAATTCATTTCTTATGTATCTTTTAAATTCATTGAGATCAGATTTATTATTTGTAATTAAAAATCTTTCAAATCTTGAAAAGTGTGAAAGTGGATAAAAAGATAGTATTTTGTTTTGAACTTCCAATGCTTTTGATTTTTCTCCCTCCTTTCTGTAAATTATGGACAATATTCTGTATGCATTCAGATTGAATTTATTATAGTTTAAAGACCTTTTTGCAAAAACCTTTGAATAATCATAGTTTTTTTCCTTAAAATATATCTCAGCTAAATTGGAAAAAGCCGCAGACCTGTATTCCGGGAATTTACCAGCTATACTGAATCCATCCTTGGCATCCGCTATATTCCCTAACTCATTATTTATCACTCCGTAAAAAAAGTTACCCTTGGGATCATATGCATCATTTGAAAGAGAAAGTTTTGCATACTTTAAAGCCTTTTTGTACTCCATTCTTCTGTAATAAATTTCTGCTAACTCATTGGTGACAGGTGAAAAGTATGGGGCTATTTTATAGGCTTTTTTGAAAAATTCAAGAGCATCCCCATAATCTCTCTGCCTACTTTTCTCCAGACCCTTAATATAATAATTATAATAATTATCATCATCAAGATTAAACCTTGATTTGACAGGTCTATTCATTTTATTGTCGTAAGAGGAATCATAAATAAGTCTGTTACCTAAGAATACTTTGATTGTTCCTGTTTCACTTAAATTAATGTTTTTTCTGTAAGTTTGCAAAGGTTTAAGATTTAGCTTCTCTTTATATACATTTTTATCATTGTTAAAGATTTTAAGATCTTTTTCAATATTTTCAAATGGACAAAATTCAAAGATAAAACTTTTGTTCTTAATTTTATAATTAAAAGCTCCTATCTCATTTGTATCCTTAATTTCTTTTAGCCCCTTTGTCACAAACCATATATCTCGCGAATTTTGAATTGTTTGAGGAGCAAAATATGCATGTTTAAAGGGAGTTTTACTACTATGTCCGGCCTGAATGAATAAGATCCCTGACTGTGTTTCAGAATACTGTTTGTTTCCTAAATCTTGATCAGCCAACAGGCTTTCCCATATCGCTCCTTCCCTTGAAAGTCCCCATATCCAGATCTTTTTCCCTGGTTTATCAGTGAAAAATCCCCAATGCCCTGCTCCTATTTTTTTGTTCTGCCAGACTTCGGAAAAAGAATTAACAAAAGCTCCGAAGATATGATAGGGTTTGTATGTTCCAAAATTATTGTTTCTATAATAAGAAATATCTATTCCCTCTTTATTTATTGGCCAGGGATAAGGAAGTCCATTATGGTCCAAATGATAATTCCCCTGAAAAAAATATTTAAGGTCATCACCTGTGTTAATAGCATTGTTTAACCAGTGATAGAGAGAGGTATCCAGATTTGTAGGATTAAACCAGAATGTGTTTGTCTCAAAGTATGCCTTATCATCTTTCAGTTTTATCTCAACCTGCCAATTTGTTCTTGAAGTCAAATCCATGGTTCCCACAAAAACACTTACACTATCATCCCTATTTTTCCTTATATAATAATCCACGGGAGTTCCTACATTGGGAGTATGGCCAATTGTTCCAAAATTAAATTCTATTCCACCGGATGTCCAGGGGCCCCTCATTCCAATATCTCTGAATTTTACTGCCTTATTAAAATAGACAAAGGGATATCCCGAAGATTTTTCAATAGCACCCCAGACCTTACCTCCTATTTCCGGAGAAACCCACACTTTTATAT
>JALXDT010000081.1 GCA_027070475.1 Candidatus Aminicenantota bacterium
CTTTAATTGCATTAAAAAAAAACAGAGGAGAGATAATAAACTTTAATTACAAAAAAGGGAAAGATTCAAAGTATAAAGATTTGACCTACATTGAAGTAATTAACCCCTTTTACATAATAGAAGAAAAAATAAAAAAATACACAATAAGAAAAAAAGAAATAAGGATTGGAGACTCCGTACTTACTATAAAAAAAGCCGAACTTTACGTGGTATCCTCTTCTTTCTTTCCCATTATTCTAAAAGGAAAAATAAAAATCAGAATTATCCCTTCAAATAATGAGGAACAACAGCATTTTATCCATTTGTTTAAAAAATCTTATAAAGATTTCAAAGTAAAATGGACAATCATTTCAACCTTTGATTATAAAGATAAAATCAAAAAGATAATAGATTCCTCATCTCCAGAATTATCAGACTATGAAAAGTTTGATAAAAAAATACTCAAAACATTTTATAAGATATTCGGTTTCAAAATAGAAGGAATCAACAAGAGAGCTTTTCTTTTAAATGAGAGAGATGACAATCTGGTAATCTTTCCTTTTAAAGCGAATAAAATCATGGCCTTTAAATTCAACAGATTTTCCTACCCTGATACTCAACTTTTTGGATTAAACTTTAATAAAATTCTTCTTGACTATAGTAGATTGAAAACAATTAAAGTATTAACCGGTTCCTCCATAAGTAAAATCTCTGGAATTGATTTTAATATTTTATTTTCAAGAAATATTGAGGATTATTTTGCACGTGAAACAATAACATTTAAAGAAAAAATAAACAAACTTGCCATCAACTTACCGAAATTTATTAAAATAACAAATATTTCAAGTAAAAATAACAGTGTTTCCTATTACAGAGCTCTGAACAAATTGTTTATTAAATCAAAGTCTCCAATGCGTTCAATTAATATTAATTTCTCCTCTCACTATGTGAAAAAAGATGAGTCGGACTTTTTCTTCTCTAACAAAAAACTTTATGATGAAAGATTTATTTTTGTAAAAAAACCTTTTTATTTTTTTGGAAGAGATTCAAATTATTACTTAAAAGATAGTCTGGATTTTTTCAGTTTCAAATTAAATTATAGAATGGCAAGAGGCTTAAAATGTTTCGGAGGGGGAGAAAAGATTGGAAAAGGTACTTTTTTTTCGAAGGCAATAAAAGGAATGCCTCTTGTATGTGGTGAATTTATTCCCATGAAAAAGTTAAACGCTGGAGATTTAACATTTAACATCTTCTCTGATTTTATCCCAAATAACTCTGTCAAAAAAGGAATTGAAAAGACTCCCTTAATATATAAAACACTTAAAACAATGTTTGGGCCTTTAAATTACAAAAATATCAACATAATTTTAACTCATTCCAACGATCTTTCAGGAACAAGTTATCAGGGCCTATTACTCCTCAAAATTCCAAAGAGAAAAAAAACTTTTTATTATCCATCCTCACCTGTCAAATTTACAATCGATCTTTCCGATTTTCTGACTCATGAAATTGCCCATCAATGGTGGGGTGGGATTATCTCGTGGGCAAGTTTTAGAGATATATGGTTCACCGAAGGTTTTTCCCAATTTTCCATTCTTGAATATGCAAAAAAGAAAGATCGGATACTTTTCAGAAAGATTATTGAAGACATGAATAGGAGTGTAAAAAAATATTTTAATTATGGTCCCCTCTCTTATGGAAAAAGAGTGGGAAATTGGGAAGAAAAGCCAAAAGCTTATTTTTCAATAATATACAATAAATCAGCACTTGTTCTTTACATGCTAAAAGAGTTAATGGGAGAGGATAGTTTTTTTGCAAGAGTTAAGGAGCTTTTGAAAAAAAATAAATACAAATCCATCACAACCGCCACTATTATTTACAGCTTAACCAAAGATAAACCTCTATTAAATAGATTCTTCAGAGATTGGGTTTTTAGAAGAGAACTCCCAATAATACACTATAAAATTAATTCTCAAGGGGAAAAAATTCAAATAGACTTAAGACAACTAAATTCAAAACCATTTATTTTCCCCCTATACATTAAATTATTTTACAAAGACAGAACTGATATTAAAAGGTTAGTTGTTAAACAAAAAAGAGAATTGTTTACATTAACTTTAAAGGAAAACCCATCATCGATAAAGATAATGGGAAATTATATTACTCCCCTTATTGTCAGATAATCAGAATTCTTTCCACCTCAATATTCTATCTTTCAAATATCCTTTGTTCTTTTCAAAAACCTCAGCTTGTTTTTCAACCACAGCTTCCGCCTCCTCCCAATTCATTCCTTCTGTTTCTTTAACAAAAGATGCTGTCCTTCCGAAATAGAGAGGAGAAAGTATATTTATTAATTTTTTTCTGTTTCTTGACCAATTATGATAGGTATAAGCTGAATCATAAACAACCTTGCTCCAGAGCTCTGCATCTATATTTATACCATTACCTCTTTTCTTACTTTCATAAACTCTATACAAACCTTCGTATGTCTCAGGAGATAGGATATCTTTATAAAGAGAGGAGAATTGTTCAAAACCATCTATGAATTCATCTTCCATCTTTTTTAGATTAACTTTGATTTCCTCAGGCTCAACACTTTTTTCAACTCCTTTTAAAAGCGGAATATCAACACTTTTTTCTATCTTAGTCCAATTATCCTCATACTCATTCATAAGATCAAACATCGTTGAAATAACCTGAATGAACATATGTACAAGATCAGAAGCAGGGTCTTTTGCATTGTGGATTTTAACACCAAGATTAACCTGAGCAATACTATTTACTTCATTGATAGCAACGGTAGTCATCCAGATATCAATTCCAAATTTTGCAACATCTGTCATCCAGACATCTTTATCAGAATATAATTTTGCCAGTTTACCAGAAAATCCAAAATCCCCACCTATCGGCTGCCTAACCCTTTTACCATAAAGAGCTCTTGTTGTTGGATAAACTATCATATTTGTTATTGTTCCATCATACTTATACCTTTTATAATAAGGAGCTACAAAGTGTGTGTCCTCATTCAACACAGGCTCTATGACATATTTCATCCACTCAGGTCTTATACTTCTAAGATCAGAATCAAATACAGCTATTGCTTTGGTTTCGAGATGTTTTGCAACTTCAAAAATGGCTCTTAAAGAAGTTCCCTTGCCTGGCATTCCTCTGTAAATGGTTACAATCTTCGAAACATCTTTGGGAATTTTTGCTTTTAAAGCATTCTCTCTTGTATTATCCGTAGAACCTCCATCTGATATAAAGATACCTTTTTTTATATCAGGGAAGTACTTACTTAGCCCGGCTCCAACTTGCTCAACAACAAAAGATATAGTATCCTCATTATTATAGCAAGGTATTCCTACCAGAATATCAAGCTTTTGCTGTTCTTTTATCCATTTAATCGCTTCTTCTCGAAGCGCTGTTTCATAAGGTTTAAAAGCCATTAAATCCTCCTATTTATTATCCCTTTCAACAATTTTTCTCAATCTATCAAGAAAATTCGGGTATGCAGATGTTATTCTATTCCAATTTGGAAGCATTTGAACTCCCATCGGGTCTTCTAAAAATTTTTCCGAAGAATATATTAGAGCTTTATAAAAAGTTTCTACTATGGACTCTTCCTGATGTCTGTCAAAAGCCAAGCCATTCATCATAGCTATTGCATGATAGCTGGAAATCATATCTTCTGCTATTCTCAAATATGTTTTTTGTAAAGCTCTCAAATTTCCATCAGAAATTATAACTCCTTCAGCAGCAATATTTTTAAGAACATTTGTTGCAATATCTATTGTCATCTTATGTAAACCCATATTTGCATCAGACTCAGAAACCTTTTGATGTTTATGGTCATACCTGTGAGCAAGTTCCACCTGTACAATTCTCTTAAGTGTTACATTTCTATACACTTCATAAAGGACACTTACTTCCAAACCCCAATCGCCGGGAAAACGCATTACCCTCGCAAGTCTCGTTCTTAAAGCAAATTCTCCTGAAAGAGGATATCTGAAACTGTTAAGATAATAAATAAAGGGATGAAGCCCCAAAACCTTCAATAAGGCTTTAAAAAAAGGGATAACAAAAAGTCTTGTAACTCTTCCATGAAGTTTTTTACTGAATCTTGCATAAAACCCTTTGGAAAATTCAAAAGGTAAGTGAGGGCTAACCAATGGATAAATTAATCTTGCAAGCATCTCCTTAGAATACGTTTCTATATCAGAATCATGAAGAGCAATTATATCAGCTTCTCCTTTAGCTAAAATATAACCGAAGCCTGTCCAGCAAGATTTTCCCTTACCTTCAGGACCAATTTTTAAATTTGCCTTTTCAAGGTCATATATCATATCCTTAATTTTCGGATTATCCATCCATAAAATTGTAATATTTCTCGGATGTTTTTTTATTTCCTCTTTAACCTCTTCAAATTTTTCTTTAGAGGCTCTTCCAAGTGATAATACCACCTCATGAATAAAATCAATGTCCTCCATTATCTTTAAAATTCTTTTCATAGCAGGTCTGACATAATCACTGTATAAAACAGGAATAAGAACAGCTGTTTTCTTCCTTTTTGAAAATTTGAGAAGATGAGAATCTATTATAGTGGAGCCTTTTTCACCTAATATATTAATCGTTGTTATATTCCCTGACTGGAAAAAATCCGACATTTAGCACCTCCATTATATTGTTTTATCTGCTTTTTCTTATTTTATATTACTATATAAAAAACAATTTTTCAAATATTTCATTCCACCCGGAAGGTGCAGGTTTTTTTGTTAAAAATAGATTTTTTACCTCTTTTTTGATTTTTTCAGAATATTCTCCACTCTTTTTTCTTACCAAAACAGGAATATCAGCAAATTTTAAAAGAGAAAGATCATTCTCAGAATCCCCAAGCCCTATGGTTTTAAAATCTTTTTTCCACTTTTTTCTGAATATTTCTAAAATTCTTTTTGCTGCAATACCTTTATCATATTCCCCCGAGATATGATAAAATCTTCCCCCTTTAACGAGCTTAAATTCAGAATTTTCTATCTCCCTTAAAAATGTATTTATTTTCTCTATTTCTTCTGAAACTATTATAAATGGTATATCATACTCCCTCTCCTTTGCCTTTAAAGACATCTCTTCTGTTAAATTAAGTATTTCCTTCATTTCTCTATCTGAAAATTCAAAAATAGTTTTTATCTTAACCCCACTTTTGCTTGAAACTTCATTTAAAAAGGGTAGTATTTGATCTATATGAATACCTATTTCAATTTTGCAAAATTCATTTTCATATACACATTCATTCTCTATCCCATTAAAATCCTTTGGAAAATATATAGCTCCTCCGTTTTCAACTGAAAAAATCCGCTCTTTTAACTTAAGCTTCTCAATAAAGGTTAAAGTCTCACTTTTTGTTTTACTGGTAATGGGTATAATGGGAATAAAGTTTTTTTTAAGAAAATTTAATGATTTTTGTGCATCCTTCCATTCATAGGTATCATAATCAAGTAGAGTTCCATCCAAATCCGTAAAAACTATGTAATTATTCATTCAATAATATAATTTAATTAAAAAATAAATTCAATAAAAAAACGGAGCGAGCAATGCTCGCTCCGTTTACACAAAGGAGGGTAAGCTTTATTTGAAAAGAGACTTATTACCAGCCTCTTCCGAATCCTCCGCCAAAACCGCCTCCGCGGCCTCCTCTTCCAAAGCCACCTCCGCGGCCTCCTCTGCCTCTTCCGAAACCTCCACCTTTACCGAAACCACCTCCGAAACCTCCGCCTCTTCCGAAACCTCCGCCCATACCGGGGCCACCGAAGCCTCCGCCATAGGGACCACCAAAACCACCTGTCGGTGGATAGGGGGCCTGAGGAGCAGTATTCTGAGTGTTCTGAGTTAATTTACCCTGAATTGCCATCTCAAATGCTTCTTTTACACTCACTCCGGAAGGAGCTGATACCATCTGAATACCCGCACCTGCAAGCACAGATGATGCATTGGGTCCGAAAGCTCCTGAAACCACAATACTTACACCTTGCGATGCAACATATTGAGCTGCCGCAATACCCGCACCGCTTGGTGAAGCAGCATTGGGATTTGGCACTATCTGGACTGCATCAGGATTTTCAGAATCAAAAATCACATAATAGGGTGCTCTTCCGAATCTTGGATCAACCTGTCCGTTTAAATCTTCAGAACTTGCTGTAATTAATATTTTCATTTTTCCTCCTTAACATTTTTTTCTAATTCTTCTAATCTTTCTTCATAAAATTTTAATTGGTTTTTAAGATTATCAATCATATTTTTTAACACTGTTTTTTCATCATAAGCAGGATAAGGGTTTGTCATCAGAAAAGCTCCCCAATTCAAAGCCCAGCCTCTGCCAAAACCTCTTCTCCAGCCAAAGCCTCTTCCCCAGCCAAAACCACCGTAAGGGAAAAATCCATAATTAGCACCTCCGTAATAGTTAGGAGATGCCTGAAAGGAATGGTTCTTTTTATACTCACCTTTAATTAAACGTTCAACTACTTCCTTTACCTTCAAACCAGAAGTTTCCTGAATCATCTGAATACCAGCGGAGCTTAATATCATACTCGAATTAGGTCCAAAAGCTCCGGAGATAACAGTATTCACTCCTTTTTCAACAACAAACTGGGCGGCAACTATTCCTGCTCCGGAAGGAGTATTTATAAACGGATTGCTTATAATTTCCGGATTATCCGGATTCTCACTATCTACAATAATAAAATAGGGAGCTCTTGCAAATCTCATATCAACAGGAGAATCAAGAGTTCCGCTTGATGCTGTTATGAGTATTCTCATTTTTGCTCCTCCTGAGGTTGAGTGGAAACAGGATAATTAAAAGGCTGAGAGTAGTTGTAATATGGAAGGTTAGCAGGATAATAACCAGGCATCATCCATCTCCAACCTCTCGGGAGACCGGTCCAAGGGCAATACCCAAGGGTCGCTCCGTATCCGAAACCTCTACCCCAACCGAAGCCTCTGCCTCTACCCCAACCTCTTCCTCTGCCAAAGCCTCTTCCCCAACCAAAGCCATATCCTCCGAAACCATAATAAGGATTCATATAATTAAACATTTTGCACCTCCTTAATTTTATTTTTAATTTTAATAAAAATCATTTTTTCCTTCCTTTACCTCCAAAACCTCTTCTGATTCTTTTCCTTCTCCCCCAGTTTCTTCCACCTCCCCAATCCAAAGGTAAGGGAGAAAGTCGGTTTTGCAAGAACAATTCCACCGCTTTTTCAGGAGAGAGAAAACCACCGTTTAAAATTTCTATTCCGTTAAAATACAGATTTCTCAAAAATTATTCTATCAAAACCTCAAAACCGGAAAAGAA
>JALXDT010000082.1 GCA_027070475.1 Candidatus Aminicenantota bacterium
CAGTACATCAGGTGTGAATGGTTTTACGATATAATCACTTACTCCTGCTTTGAAAGCTTCTAACACATCCTCTTTTGCTGCATTTGTTGTTATCATCAAAATCGGAATATTAGGATCCTTTTCTCTTAATTTGGTAACAAATGTCATCCCATCCATCTCTGGCATATTCCAGTCAGTTAAGATTAAATTTACTCCGCCTTTTTCAAATTCCTCCAAACCTTCAACACCATTAGAAGCTTCTGCTATATCTGTATAGCCTATTTTTGAAAGACTGTTCTTTATTATTCTTCTCATTGTTAAAGAATCATCAACTACCAAAATTTTCATACTTTATCCTCCTATAATGAATTATTTAAATTTTTTTGTTCATCCGTAGATAATATTTTCTCGACTTCAAGAATTATTAATAGCCTATCTCCAATCTTTCCTACTCCTTTTAAATATTCCGAGCCTATTTTGCTTACAAGAGGAGGAGGAGGTTCGATTGAAGATGCAGGAATTCTTAAAACCTCCGTTACTTTATCAACTATAAATCCAACTAACTTCTTATCTATTTCAACTACCATAATTCTTGTTAAATTATTATTCTCTTTCTCTTCAAATCCAAATCTTTTTCTAAGAGAAATTACTGGAATAACTTTTCCTCTTAGGTTTATTACTCCATTTACATAGTGAGGAGCATTTGGAAGAGGTGTTATATCAATCATTTTAATGATTTCTTGAACTTTTAAAATGTCTATGACAAATTCTTCATCTTCAAGTTTAAATCCTACTACCTGAAATATAGTATCATCGGCTAAAACTTCATTGTTGGATTCACTTAAATTTTCGTTCATTAACCCTCCTTTTTACCAAAATTTGCTTCTATGAAGTTTATTACACCCTCTCTATAGCTTTCATCTATATTCACAAATTTAACCCCGATTTCATATTTTTTGTTCTTTTCAATTTCCTCGACTCTTACAACCTGAGCCACAACAGTAATTGGTTCTGAGATTGATGTCTGGTCGAATTTAAAAAATCCCGGATAGTATTTATGCCATCCTTGAAGGTCAAATTCTATCTTTAATAATGTTCCGATTGGGATTTCTTCCTCTGTTTCAAATAAGATTCCTCCTCCTCCCACATCTTTATATTGAGCCTCCTTTAGTTCAGTGCCTTCTGGGGAATATTTTAAAAATTTATATAAAAGTTTTGATTTTTGAGGTAATCTCTTAAATTTTCTTTTTTCTTTCATTGAAACCTCCAGTTATTTTTAACACTTTAGAATTCCTTTGTCAAGACTTGTTTATATTCAATTTTTTTATTTTTTCAATAAGGGTAGTTCTTTTGATTTTTAAAAGTTCAGCTGCCTTTTTTTTATTCCAGTTTGTTTTTTCCAGACTTTGAAGTATTAGTTTTTTCTCCATCTCTTTTACGAATGATTGAAGCGAAAAATTATTGTCCAGTTCAATTTCTTCAATTTGATTATTGATCTTTGATTTCTCTGCTTCTTCTCTTACAAAAGAGGGAAGATCAGAAGGAAGGATGACTCTTCTTGAGCCTGCATTAACTATTGCTCCTATTATAATATTCTCAAGTTCTCTTATATTTCCGGGAAATGAGTATTCTTTTAGGATATTCAAAGCTGAGAGAGATATTTGTTTTTGCTCTATATTTTCATTTTTACAAAATTTCTTAATAAAATAATTAGCAATCTTGGGTATATCTTCCTTTCTTTTCCTGAGAGGAGGAATCTTTATTGGAAAAACATTGAGCCTATAAAACAGATCTTCTCTGAAATCTCCCTTATCTACAAGTTCTTTTAAATCCTTGTTTGAGGCAGAGATAATCCTCACATCAACCTTTTTTATTGTATTACTTCCAATTCTTGAAATTTCTTTTTCCTGGATTACTCTTAATAGTTTAACCTGTAAGTTAGGACTCATTGTGCTTATTTCATCTAAGAAAATTGTTCCGCCATCTGCTACTTCAAATTTTCCCGGTTTATCATTTATAGCACCTGTAAAAGATCCCTTGGTATGTCCGAAAAGTTCGTCTTCTAGGAGATTTTCAGGTATTGCACCGCAGTGAATGGGGATAAATGGTTTGTCTCTTCTTGATGATAGGATGTGAAT
>JALXDT010000083.1 GCA_027070475.1 Candidatus Aminicenantota bacterium
TCTTACAAAATAGTATATTTAGCAAAAGCAATATGTCCAAATTGTAAACTTAAGGAAGTTGGCATAAGAGAAGGAGAAAAACTGCATGAAGTCATGATAACAGAAGAAGATTCAAGAAACACTTACGAGTATGATGACCATTACATAATCTATCCTCAGTTTAAAAGCTGGCCATTGGAAATAAAAAAAGGTGGAAAGAGAGTTCCGGAAGGTTTCAGATACTCCTCTGAAACGAATAAACAATGGCTTTCAGTAGAGGATTTAAAAAGATTAATAAAAACAATAGATATGGTTTATTGATGAGTAGTAGGTTTATTCCTTACGGAAAGCAGTTTATAAATAACGAAGATATAAAAGAAGTTGTAAATGTTTTAAAGTCTGATTTTATTACACAAGGTGAAAAAATTTCACAGTTTGAAAAAAAACTTGCAGAATACTGTGGAGCACAGTATGCAGTGGTTTTCAACAGTGGAACATCAGCACTTCACGGGGCATATTTTTCACTCGGACTTTCTGAAAATGACGAGTTTATAACCACACCAATTACATTTGTAGCGACTTCAAATGCAGGATTATACCTTGGGGCAAAACCTGTTTTCTTAGATATTGAATCTGATACAGGGAATATTGATGTAAAAGAGATCGAAGAAAAAATAACGGAAAAAACAAAACTAATCTCAGTAGTTCATTATTCAGGACATCCTGTTGATATGGAAAAAGTTAAACAGATAGCAAATAAACACGGACTTAAAATTGTAGAAGACGCCTGCCATGCCCTTGGAGCAAAGTATAAAGGGGAAAAAATAGGAAGTTGTAAATATAGCAACGCCACAGTGTTTAGCTTTCATCCTGTAAAACATATAACAACAGGAGAAGGAGGAGCAGTTTTAACTAATGACAAAGAAATTTACGAAAAGCTTTTGATGTTTAGAAATCACAGGATAACAAAAAATAGTAATAAATTCTTAAACAAACCTGATGGAGATTGGTATTACGAAATGCAGTTTTTAGGGTACAATTACAGAATGACGGACATTCAAGCGTCTCTTGGTATATCGCAACTAAAAAAATTGGATAGTTTCGTAAAAAGAAGAAGGGAAATAGCAAAAATCTATAATGAGGCTTTTAAAGACAATCCTTACTTTGATACACCTGTTGAAAAAGATTACGCATTCCATTCTTACCACTTATACCCGATAAGATTAAAGGATGAATATAAAGAGAAGAAAAAAGAGATATTTGAATATTTGAGAAAAGGAGGTATAGGGGTTCAAGTTCATTACATTCCCGTTTACCGTCAACCTTTTTATCAGAAGTTAGGCTATAAAAAAGGGCTTTGTCCAAATGCAGAAGATTTTTATGAAAGGGAGATTAGTTTGCCAATTTATCCAGCAATGAGTGATGAAGATATAGATTTTGTCATAAACCTCCAATTTTTAAATTAAAAAAAGCAGACTGATTCCGATAATAAAAAAATCACTAAAGGGGTTTGGTTTTAATTTGATAAACAAAATTACCATTGGAACAGCCCAATTTGGATTGAAATATGGGATTAACAATAAGAGAGGTGTTGTATCTCAAGACGAGATAAACGATTTGCTTAGTTATGCTATTCAAAAAGGAATTAAAACGATAGACACGGCATACGGGTATGGAAAAAGTGAAGAAAAAATCGGCAGATTTAAGGGAATAAAAGAGTTTAATATTATCTCAAAATTTAAGAGCAACTGCTGATCTATTAGCAAATTATATCAGAATGGCTGGATTTGGGACAAAATACAGCTTAAGCTATGAGTCAGGAAATAATGTAAATGGCTATTCGCAGGTATTTACAGCAGTTGACAATTCAGATGGAGGATCTGATAGATTAACAATAGTCTATGCTAATAGAATTGTTGGTCAGGTGACATTAAATCAGGATAATGAGACCCAATATTCAGGCAACACAATCTATATAGTATCCAACAATATTAATCTTTTAGATAATGACAAAAAGAGATATGTCTTTTTTGAAAGAAATCCTTATAACAGATTTTATGAACTTCAGGCAAATCCTGTTAGTCTCGGAAATAATAAATATAAGCTTATTTTTCCACAAGGTACACATATTGAT